>JBBDJK010000001.1:0-8105 GCA_040879905.1 Balneolaceae bacterium
CCGGGGCCACCCTTTGGCCCTTCGTAACGAATCACTACTACATCCCCTTTATGAACCTTTCCATCCTGAATTCCTACTAAACACTCCTCCTCGGATTCAAAAACCCGGGCCGGTCCGGAAAATTGAGTCCCCTCTTTACCGGTGATTTTTGCCACACTGCCCTCCGGCGACAAATTTCCATAGAGAATCTGTAAATGCCCCGTTTTCTTTACCGGATCCGACACCGGACGGATCACCTTCTGCTCTTCAAACAATCCGGGAAGATCTTTCACATTTTCTTCCAGGGTCTTGCCGGTGACGGTCAGGCACTCCCCTTGCAGATAACCGTGCTCCAGCAGCAATTTTTGCACAGCCGGAACTCCGCCCACATTGTAGAGATCTTCCATCACATATTTACCACTCGGCTTGAGGTCAGCAAGAAAAGGTGTTCGATCACTGACCGCCTGGAAATCGTCTATCGTAAAATCTACATCCGCCGCACGCGCAATAGCCAGCATATGCATCACCGCATTGGTGCTGCCACCGAGGGCAATGATCATGGCCACCGCATTTTCAAGAGATTTCCGGGTGATAATATCCTTTGGTTTCAGGTCCAGCTTCAGCAAATTAAGAATTGCAGCCCCCGCTTTCTCACACTCTTTCACCTTTTCACGATGCGTGGCCGGTATCGAAGAGCTGAACGGTAAACTCATTCCCATGGTTTCAATCGCGGATGCCATCGTATTGGCAGTATACATGCCTCCACATGCACCGGCACCCGGACATGCATGCTTCAGCACACGATCCATTTGCGCTTCATCGATCTCTTTCGAAAGATATTTTCCATACGACTCAAAAGCGGATACAATATCCAGTTTCTCACCATTCAAATTGCCCGGCCGGATCGTACCGCCATAAACCATGATCGACGGACGGTTCACACGTGCCATCGCCATAATGGATCCGGGCATATTTTTATCACATCCCACAACCGAAATATTGGCATCATACCACTGAGCCTGCATGACGACTTCAATTGAGTCCGCTATGATATCTCTGGAAGGAAGTGAAAATTTCATCCCCTCAGTTCCCATTGAGATGCCATCACTCACACCTATTGAATGAAATACAAAACCAACCAAATCTTCTTTCCAAACACCCTTCTTGATAACCGCTGCTAAATCATTGAGATGCATGTTGCAAGGATTCCCGTCCCATCCCGTACTCGCAATTCCAATTTGAGGCTTTTTCATGTCTTCCTCGCTCAAACCGGCCGCAAAAAGCATCGCTTTTGAACCCACTTGTGCGCGTTCTTCTGTTAATCTTGCACTATATTTGTTTAATTTTACCATTTTTATACCAATCCCCGTTAATTGTTGTGCCGCAATATGTTACGAACTCATTTTTATTTCAATGGAAGCGCTTTTTATAACGTATATTTTTATATATATCTTCTGTTAAAAAAATATTCAAAATATTTCTTGACACAAATCAAATCTGTGTCTATGTTTTTCAGACGAACGTTACGTCACTAAAACGAACGTTTGAAATGACCATAACATAGATTACAAATTGCCTGAAGCAATAACATATAAAGTTTTGAGTAAACTCTCCGAGAGTCCATATTCAAATACCGATTCCGCAAACTTCTTGTTAGTGAATCTGTTTGCTTCAGTTATACTTTTAGTTCTTACCACTGCAATCTATTTATCAATAGCTGTTCTTGAATTTGATAGTATTCTTATCCTACTGGGACTCCTACTACTATCACTACTAATTTCTGGCATTCTAATTATTAACCTAATTATTAGATAATCACTCCAGCCAGAGGTTAGACCAAACACACACATTTACGTTTTCTGTTTGACCTCTGGCGGGCAAACTATACTCTTGAGGCATTATGACATTACATAAATCAGCATCAGCAGCTAAAAACATCGAGGCAACTTCTTCATTACAACCTGTTAAACGGTCTGATAATGAACCACATGTTCAACATTTCAGTGGAGCTGAGATATTGATGCGAACTTTGACCGATTTGGATGTGGATACAATATTCGGATATCCCGGTGGTGCAGTGTTGCCGGTCTATGACGCACTGTTTCACAATACAGATCTTAAACATATCCTCATCCGTCACGAACAGGCCGGAACTCATGCCGCTGATGGTTATGCACGGGCAACCGGTAAACCGGGAGTCGTTCTGGCTACATCCGGTCCGGGCGGAACCAATACTGTAACCGGAATCGCAACGGCCATGATGGATTCGATTCCATTGGTTGTATTAACCGGCCAGGTACCCACAAGTGTGATTGGAAATGATGCCTTTCAAGAAGCGGATATCGTTGGTATTACCCGCCCGATTACCAAACAGAACTATCTGGTTCGTGATGTAAATAATTTGGAAAGTGTGTTAAAGGAAGCTTTTCATATTGCGACTAACGGCCGGCCGGGTCCTGTATTGGTGGATTTACCAAAAGATATGCTCAATACCGCGGGCAAGTATATCGGAACGGAAAAGGTTGATATACCAAGTTTCAAACCTACACTTTACGGCCACCATCCACAGATCGCAAAGGCCGCAGAGATGTTGAGTCATGCAAAAAGGCCTTTACTCTATGTTGGCGGGGGAACCATACTTGGCAATGCGTGGGAAGAGGTCATTGCTTTGGCTGAAAGATTGAACGTACCGGTAACGACCACTTTAATGGGATTGGGTGCATTTCCCGAATCAAAACCACAATCGCTCGGAATGCTTGGAATGCATGGTACCTGGTATGCCAATATGGCGATGACCGAGTGTGATGTCTTGATTGCTATTGGTGCTCGATTTGATGATCGGGTTACCGGCCGGCTGGATGGGTTTTCACAAAAATCCAGAAAAATTCATATCGATATTGATCCTTCTTGTATTGGAAAAAATGTAGAAGTGGAAGTACCGATTGTGGGTGATGTAAAACATGTTATTCCGGCCATCGACAAACTGGCCACACCCCCTCAAATTTCAGATTGGTGGGATACCATCAACTCATGGAGAAAAGAGCACCCGCTTGTGGTTCCCAAAGCGGATGACCGTATCTACCCGCAACACATGATCAAAATGATCTCTGAAGTAACGAATGGGAATGCGATTGTCGTAACGGATGTGGGCCAGCACCAGATGTGGGCTGCTCAACACTATTGTTACAATCATCCACGGTCGTGGATATCTTCCGGCGGATTGGGAACCATGGGTTATGGTTTCCCGGCAGCAATAGGTGCTGCATTTGCCTGCCCGGATCGCGACGTAGTCTGTATTACGGGCGATGGAGGTTTTCAGATGTCATCCTATGAACTTGCCACCGCCGTTGAATATAAAGTCCCCATCAAAATTGCTCTCATGAATAACAACTGTCTCGGTATGGTTCGCCAGTGGCAGCAGCTTTTCTTCGATAAACGTTACAGTTGTTCTGTTTTTGGTTCTAACAACCCCGACTTCGTCAAAATGGCTGAATGCTACGGTGCTGTTGGATTACGTGCAACGAATCCAAAAGAGATGCGGGAAGTTCTGAATAAGGCGATGTCGATTAAAGATGGTCCCGTACTGATGGATTTCAGGGTTGTTGAACATGAAAATTGCTATCCGATGGTTCCATCCGGAGCTGCTTTGAATGAGATGGTTGAATCTGACAGTGAGTGTAAATAGAAAGTATTATGACAACAACTATGATATCTAAAGGATATAAGCATACACTTTCCGTTCTGGTTAAACACAACCTGAATACCCTTTCACGCATTATCGGAATTTTTAGTGCAAAGGGATTCGAAATGGAAAGCTTGACATTCGCTTCGGAAGCTGACCCCGGTATGGCCCGAATTACAATCACGACTCACGGTGATGATAAAACGGTCGAACAGATCAATAAACATCTGCACAATGTTGTGGATGTTGTGAAAGTAATTGACCTCACACATAGGAAATGTATCGAAAGGGAATTGGCCATTATTAAAGTCAGTACGGCCAAAGCCGGAAGGCCGGAAATCATGCTGATCGCCCAGGCATTTAAAGCCAAAGTGATCGATATCACAAATGACAAACTCGCATTAGAGGTAACCGGCAACAGTGATAAGGTCGATGCAATGCTCGAGGTACTTAAACCTTATGGTGTAATAGCTGTGTCCAGATCCGGCAGTATCGCACTGAAACGTGAATTTCAGGGAGCTGTAAATATTAACTGAATAAACTATTGAACAAACTAAAAATTCTCGATTTGAATGGGAAATAAATTACAAATACGTAAATCCGGGTTGTGTCCCTCCTGTGTTCCGGTTACACGGGTATACACACCCGGAATTCCCTTTCGAATTTGATTTTAAAATTATCTGAATAATCATAACAACGTAAAAACGAAATGAACGCAAAAACTTATTACAACGGAGATGCCGATCTCGGACTCTTAAAAGGAAAAACAGTCGCCGTTATCGGCTATGGTAGTCAGGGACACGCCCACGCCCTGAACCTTAAAGACAGTGGTGTAGATGTGATTGTTGGACTCAGAAAAGAGAGTTCATCATGGAAAGAGGCAGAAGCTGAGGGCCTCACTGTTTATAAAACAGCAGAAGCCGCTGCAAAAGGGGATATCATCATGATTCTGATTCCGGATCAACATCAGGGAAGAGTCTATAAAGAGAGCATAGAATCTAATTTGTCTGAGGGAAATGCCCTTATGTTTGCCCATGGATTTAATATCCATTTTGATGAAATTCAGCCTCCAAAAAATGTAGATGTGTTTATGGTCGCACCTAAAGGGCCCGGACATCTGGTGAGAAGAGTCTTCACAGAAGGTTCGGGTGTACCCTGTCTGTTTGCGGTCTATCAGGATGCCTCCGGAACCGCAAAAGAGACCGCCCTCGCTTATGCCAAAGGAATCGGAGGTACAAGGGCCGGGGTTCTCGAAACCACCTTCAAAGAAGAGACTGAAACAGACCTCTTTGGAGAACAGGCCGTTTTGTGTGGAGGAGCCTCAGAGTTGGTTAAAACCGGATTTGAAGTGTTGATAGAAGCCGGCTATCAACCGGAAATCGCATATTTCGAATGTCTCCACGAATTAAAACTGATTGTAGACCTGATGTATGAAGGCGGTATCGAACGAATGTACTACTCTGTCAGTGATACGGCAGAATATGGCGGCCTATCCAGGGGAACCCGGGTGATCGACTCCGACACCAAAAAGAGAATGAAAACAATCCTCGAAGAGGTGCAGAGTGGAGCATTTGCCAAAGAATGGATGGATGAAAACCGCGAAGGGTTACCGAATCTCAAAAAGATGAGATCTTCACTCGGTGATCATCAAATTGAAACAGTCGGGAAAGAGCTTCGATCTATGATGGACTGGATTAAGAAGTAGTCTTCTGACATTTACTCACTTAAACAACAATTAATGCCTAAATCAATCCAAATATTCGACACAACACTTCGGGATGGCACCCAGGGTGAAAAGGTTTCCTTTTCTGCTGAAGATAAGTTCCGGATCGCATTGAGACTCGATCAGTTTGGAATCCATTATATCGAAGGCGGTTGGCCGGGATCCAATCCCAAGGACATGGCATTTTTTGAAAAAGCAAAAGGCCATACGTTTAAAACCGCCAAGATTGTAGCTTTTGGAAGTACCTGTCGGGCAGAAAACAATCCCGATGATGATCCAAATCTTCAGGCACTGATACAGGCCGAAACCCCCGCTGTTTCTATTTTTGGTAAATCCTGGCTCCTCCATGTTAAACAGGCTCTTAAAATTACGCCTGAAGAAAATCTCAAAATGATAAAAGGCTCCATCGCTTACCTGAAGGAGAATGGAAAAGAGGTGATCTACGATGCAGAACACTTCTTTGATGGTTATAAAGATAACCCGGAATACGCCTTCCAAACACTTTTTACCGCTCAGAAAGCGGGTGCAGATGTACTCGTATTGTGTGATACAAATGGGGGTACGCTCACGCATGATGTGGCTCGAATTGTAACGGATGTCGTAAATAAAGTCACGATTCCCGTTGGCATTCATTCCCACAATGATTCTGAATTGGCAGTGGCCAATGCACTGGCCGCCGTGGAAGCAGGGGCTGTTCACGTCCAGGGAACGATCAACGGTTATGGAGAGAGATGCGGTAATGCCAATCTCTGTTCTGTACTACCAAATTTGCAACTCAAAATGGGTTATCAATGTATTCCTGAAGATCAGATGAATCAGCTCTCAACACTCTCCCATTTTGTAAGTGAACTGGGGAATTTGGTACCCGATAATAAACAACCTTTTGTGGGCAAAAGTGCTTTTGCACATAAAGGCGGAATTCATGTGAGTGCCGTCATAAAGAATGAGCAGACATACGAACATATCAAACCGGAAGTAGTTGGAAATACTCGCAGAGTGTTGGTGTCTGACTTGGCCGGTAAGAGTAACGTAGCTTATAAATCGGAAGAACTTGGTTTTACATTTGACAAGAATTCAGTAGAAAGTGGAAAAATTGTTCAGGAGTTGAAGAAACTTGAAAATGAAGGGTATCAGTTTGAAGCGGCTGAAGCATCGTTTGAGCTGCTCGTCAAACAGATGACCAACCAGGCTCCCGATTTTTTCAAGCTTGAAGGGTTTCGAGTCATTATGGAACAAAATTCAATCGGTGAATCCCGATCTGAGGCTACGATTAAGGTTCGCGTAAATGATCAAATAGAACTGAGCGCAGCAGAAGGGAAAGGACCCGTTCATGCACTTGATGCCGCATTACGCAGGGCTCTGTGTGAATTTTATCCGGAAATTTCATTGATGCAGTTGCAAGATTATAAGGTAAGAGTGTTGAACGAAAAAGATGGTACAGAAGCAAAAGTCAGGGTTTTAATCGACTCAGCAAAAGATGGAGAAAGCTGGGGCACCGTCGGTGTATCTGAAAACATCATCGATGCAAGCTGGAAAGCACTTTCTGAAGGAATCATCTATTTCCTTATGAATCAAAACAGTAAACCGAAACAGAAAACGGATTCTGTGAACGGTGGTAAAACACCGGCCACTATCGAAGGTTAGAGACATAAATTCATGAATATCAGCCAAACAACACAACTTTAATGAACCGTAACATTTAAGAAAAATTTACTACCCCCCTTTATTCATTGGGGATTCAATCACAAAACAAACAACCAGAACCATGGACAATCACATTAAAATTTTCGATACAACACTTCGAGATGGTGAGCAATCACCGGGGTATAGCATGAACAAGCAGGAAAAACTGCAACTTGCTCTACAACTCGAAAGGCTGGGTGTTGATGTGATTGAAGCCGGATTTCCGATCGCATCAGATGGTGATTATGAAACGGTTAAAGAGATTGGTAAAATTATCAAAAAAAGTTCTGTTGCAGCTCTTTGCCGAACAAGGCAAGTTGACATCGAACGAGCCATTTCCGCGGTTCAGTATGCCGCAAAACCAAGAATTCATACGTTTATTGCAACCAGTGATATTCATCTTAAATACAAACTGCAACAGACGAGAAAAGAGGTGATCGACTCCGCAGTCAAAGCTGTAAAATATGCACGATCTCATTATGATGATGTAGAGTTCTCTGCCGAGGATGCATCCAGAAGTGACCCTGATTATCTGATCGAAATCTTTACAGCCGTGATCGATGCCGGAGCCACAACCATTAATATTCCTGACACCGTTGGATATGCACTTCCGTGGGAGTACGGTGAGTTGATTAAAACCCTTCATGATGGCATACCGAATATCGATCAGGCAATAATCAGCGTTCACTGTCATAATGATCTTGGACTTGCAGTCGCAAACTCACTGATGGCCATTCAAAATGGCGCACGGCAGATTGAATGTACCGTTAACGGAATTGGTGAAAGAGCCGGGAATGCATCGCTTGAAGAGATTGTCATGACGCTTAAAACCCGAAAGAACAGCATGGACTACACAACTTCAGTGAATACAAAAGAGATCTATCCTTCCAGTCAGTTGTTGTCACAAATAACGGGTAAAGGTGTTCAGCCGAATAAAGCGATTGTAGGTGAAAATGCATTTGCACACGAAGCAGGCATTCATCAACACGGAGTATTGAAAAATCCATTGACTTATGAAATCATGACTCCCGAATCAGT
>JBBDJK010000001.1:8205-9451 GCA_040879905.1 Balneolaceae bacterium
AGTCCTTATTTATGGGAATGACGTTAACCGAAAAGATACTGGCAAATCACAGCGGAAAAGACCGGGTATCACCGGGCGATAATGTGTGGGTGGATGTGGATGTACTCATGACCCACGATGTTTGTGGTCCGCCGGCCATATCCATCTTCCACAAACAATTTGGCCAGGATGCGAAAGTCTGGGACAAAAACAAATTGGTGATCATCCCTGACCACTACATCTTTACCTCCGATAAGTATGCCAACCGAAATGTTGACATTCTGCGAGCTTTCGCTGCCGAACAAGATCTACCCTACTTTTATGATGTAGGAACCGATAGTTATAAAGGTGTATGTCATGTAGCCCTGCCGGAAGAGGGGTTCACGCGTCCGGGTGAAGTGCTGTTCGGCACCGACTCTCATACGTGTACTGCAGGAGCTTTTGGTCAGTTTGCAACAGGTATTGGAAATACTGACGCCGCTTTTATCATGGGAACCGGAAAACTCTGGGTCAAAGTACCCGAAACAATGCGATTTATATTTGAAGGGAAATCACTTCCACCCTATCTAATGGCAAAGGATATCATCCTTCAGATCATCGGTGATATCGGGGTTGATGGGGCTACTTATCGAACCATGGAGTTTACCGGGGCGGGTATCAAGGCACTCACAATGGAAGATCGCATGACTCTGACCAATATGGCGATCGAAGCCGGCGGTAAAAATGGTGTGGTTGAACCGGATGAGGTGACCGAAGAGTATGTCAAATCCCGAACTGATCATCCTTTTACAAATGTATATAGTGATCCAGATGCCAAATATCATAGTGAACATTATTACAATTTGGAAGATATGGTACCTATGATAGCCAAACCTCACAGTCCCGATAACAAAGCGACTGCCGAGGAGCTGGAAGGTGAATATCTGGACAGAGCCTATATCGGATCCTGTACAGGCGGGAAATTATCCGATTTCAGGGCAGCAGCGGAAATACTGATCGGTAACAAGGTAAAACTGGATACCTACATTGTACCCGCTACAACTGAAATAGCACGTGCACTGCAAACTGAAACCCTTTCAGGGATACCGTTAATTGAAATTTTCAAAGAAGCCGGATGTAAAATCGGAAATGCATCCTGTGCAGCCTGCCTGGGAGGGCCATCGGATACTTTCGGGCGCCTGAATAATGAGGAAGTATGTATCTCATCCACCAACCGGAACTATCCGGGAAGAATGGGATCCAAACAGGCACAAGTCTATCTGGCTTC
>JBBDJK010000002.1:0-9373 GCA_040879905.1 Balneolaceae bacterium
ATACCTTATATTGGCTTGTACCGGGATTATTTTTTTAGCCGACCTACATCTAAGCATTGAAATGGAATCCCGGAATTACCTTAATTATCTCCTTTTACATTTGATTAAAATTCCCCTCTGTTTTCGTTTTAACCTGAGTCTGTTTATCGTAGTCATGTTTTTAACAGCATGCGGTGATAAAAGCACCGGGCACGAAACCGATGAATTTCTGCTGACCAAGGTATCGGTGAACAACACCGCTTTGAATGACGTTCAAACCGGCCTGAACATATCAGTTACCCCAATTTTTAAACTTGAATTTTCTGCAGCCGTGAATATGACAACGGCTCAAGAAAGCATCCGGATTATTCATTCTGAAAATGAAGAAATACTTTCTGTTGAAGTCTCATCTGAAGACAACGGAAAGGTCATTACAGTAACACCCCAAAATCAACTGGATTGGCGCACTTTATATCGGCTTTCTATTTCAAATGAACTTCAATCATTCAAGGGAGTCAGCTTTTCCGGGGCAGAGTATCGCTTTGAGACTGAAAATGGCAAAGTGGAAATTTTGTCAGCAACAGTGAATAGTGATGAGCTTCAAACAGGATCCATCATACGCGAAGTAACATATAACGATATCCATTTGGAGTTTACATTTTCTGAAAGCATCAGTGTTCAGGATATAGAAAATTTTCTCAAAATTACACCGGCATTTGCATCCGAATATAAACTGTCGGATGAGAACCGAACCGTTTCAATTACCAACACAGAGTCTCTGGACTATTACCGCCACCACTACATCAACATAAGCGGAGATTTAACTTTCGAAAACGATTTCAGTTTTGATGATTACAATGCCAGGTTCCAAACCGGCCTGAATCCGGAGAATAAATTCGACAGAATTTCGGATGAGGAACTTCTTGAAAAAATTCAGAAAACCACATTCGATTACTTTTGGGATTTTGCCCACCCTGTAAGCGGATTGATAAGAGAACGAAACACATCAGGCAACCTGGTAACCACGGGTGGAAGTGGCTTTGGCCTGATGGCTTTAATAGTGGGTATTCAAAGAGGTTTTATAACCCGGAACGAAGGAGTTGAACGCATTCAAAAAATCGTGAATTTCCTTGATTCTGCAGATCGTTTTCATGGTGTCTGGCCCCACTGGATGGACGGGACAACCGGAGAGACAATACCATTCAGCACTTACGACGATGGCGGTGACCTTGTTGAAACTGCATTCATGGCTCAGGGCCTAATCACCGTTCGCGAATTTCTGGATGAAAATCATGACCAGGAGAAGATGTTGATTGACAATATCAACTCCCTGCTCGACACCATCGAATGGGATTGGTACACCAGGGATGGCCAAAATGTACTCTACTGGCATTGGTCTGAAAATCATGGCTGGCAGATGAATATGCCCATTAGAGGCTACAACGAAGCCTTGATCGTATACGTTTTGGCGGCCTCATCAGAAAATCACGGAATCGAACCGACTGTCTATCATGAAGGATGGGCACGGTCAGGTTCTATCACAAATGGTAATACTTATTACGGTATAAAACTTCCCGTTGGATTTGACTTCGGAGGGCCGCTCTTTTTTGCACATTACTCTTTCCTTGGTTTAGATCCGAGGAATTTATCTGATCATTATGCCGATTACTGGGTTCAAAATCGCAACCATACGTTAATCAATCGACAACACAATATTGTGAATCCAAACAAATTTATCGGATACAGTTCTGAAAGCTGGGGCCTCACGGCAAGCGATAGTCCTTCAGGATATCTTGCTCATGAACCAAACCGTGACAATGGCACAATTACACCCACTGCAGCAATTTCATCAATACCATTCACACCCGAGGAATCGATGGAGGCAATACATCATTTCTATTATGTACTTGGAGATAAACTTTGGGGTGAATATGGATTCCATGATGCATTTAATCCGACAGTCGGCTGGTGGGCAGATTCGTATCTGGCGATTGATCAAGGGCCAATTGTGGTGATGCTTGAAAATCACCGCACAGGTTTATTATGGGATCTATTTATGTCAAGTGAAGAGATTCAGAATGGGCTTGATAAACTTGACTTCAACTATTAAAAAAATAATAGAGTCGTTGCAGATATTCCCACTGCAATATTAACTTCATACCCTCCGGTTACCTGCGGCAAGTACATTCATGATTTCCATTTTTGCCGGATTGATTGAAGTAAATCGTTTAAATCGGGCGATATTCTATAGTATAAAATGGGCAGTAAATAGAGACTTCCAAAAAGGATCGTTTTGATCGGTATATCAAACCAAAGTGAATGTATTTCAACCCAATTACTTACCAAAATTAACGTCACACTCCCCAACACAACCACAACCAAGCTTTGGTATGTAAAGGGTTGAAGGCCAAAACGTAACTTGATAAAAAGGCATTTCACACTGTTAAATACAAAAATGGCAAATGCAGATGCAATGGCGGCTCCCTCAATACCATAATGTGGAATCAGCAGATAATTTAGCAGAATCGTAATAACGACCAGTACAATATTCGTGTAAAAACTGACCCTGTAGTGTTTAGAATTGATCAGAATAATTCCATTTGCTCCTGTGCCCATCTCAACCAGCTTTCCTATTCCAACGATTAAAATAACCCATTTACCTGCTGAATAGATTTCGGGCAACAACAAAAAGAGGGTATCAATATGGATCCAGATGAATCCAAAGATTAAAAATCCGGGAATAAGCTGATTCAGTGATGTTTTCCGATATATCGCTCCCACCTGTTCCCAGTTTTTCTCTTTAATAAAACCGGAAAGCAGTGGGGCCGCAATTTTTTCAATGGATCTTTGCGGAACGGTTATGACGGATGCAATATAAAAAGCGATCGCATAGATCGCTGTCTGATCCAGGCCGGCCATAGAACCGAGCATCAACACATCAATGTTCCAAACCAGAACCGTCGTCAAACCACCAAACAGAGAGTAAAAACTGTAATTGATCATCCCTCTATACAGAGGTTTTTTCAGAATCTTAAAGTTTGGTATGAACCTGAACTCTCCCATCTTCCAGATCCTGACGCAGATGGTCAACGGCTGTGTAATGTAACTCAATACAAATAGTGCAATGAATTGACTGAATGAAATCCATTCAAAAAAGTAGAGTGCTAATACAGTTATTGCGATCAAACGCAGTGTTACTTCATTTGCAAGTGAGCCTGTTACAGAATCTTTAAGGGATCGCAGATAGCTGTTCAATACTTCGTAATAGAGGATAAACAGCGTGAGTGGCAACACCCATAAATAGTACTCAACAAACAAAATTGACCGTTCCTCATAAAATCGAATCAGTAAATCGTCAGCCAGGAAAAAGAGCAGGGTGAAAATTGCAAAACCGATGATCGGTATCGTAATGGCCCAAAATAGAAATCCATGACTTTTAGAATCTGCTTTTTTAAAAAAAGGATAATACCGCATCACCAGATTGTGCATACCCAGATGTGCAAGTTGAGAACTGATATAGGAAGCAGAGATCAGTACCCTCGTCAGACCATACTGATCGGGATTCAGAATGTGTGGATAGAGAAAAATAGTCAGTATAAACCCCAGTCCGATACCGGCATAGGTAATAATACTGTTTGTAATGCTCTGTCGGACAATGACTCCCAAAATATGGCCTGTTTTATTCCTTTTTATTAATCAAACACGACAAATGAATGTAGCATCTTTCTGTCCATTATCCTTGCAAAAATCCTTTCATAACCCAAATACGGAACCGAAGAATAAATAGTGCCGCCCTTGGCCTCAACCTTATCAAATAGGCAATTGCAAGAAGGATACTCACAGCCATTTTGCCCTCTTCACTGGCCACTTTTTTGATATATCCTTTAACACTTCCCCTTACCCTTAACCGTTCACTTCTACCGATTCCAATAGATTGTTTTTTCAGATAATCTGTTTTTAACCGATGACTGCCAATTCGATGAGTCAGTTCTAAACCCGCCCAATACCGTAGTTGGATTCCATTTTTTCTGATTCTCTCGAAAAAAGCTTTCTCTTCACTGCCCAACAGAATATCTCCTGAACGACCCAATGAAGTATCAAAAACGCCAAATGCATTAAACACCGATTTTCGGATCATCATATTTCCGCCCCTTGGAAAGTTCGATGGAGGATACATCTTATCTTCACTACCCAGATCGTGCAGGCCAAACATCGGCATCAGCTCTTTGGGAATCCAGTTTGGTTCTTCCTTTTCTTCGTCAAATGAGACACGGATCCTGCCCCCTGCACAAAGGGTGTTTGGCCTTTTTTTTGCATATTGAACCGCTTTTTCTACATAATTGGCAGGCAGGTTAACATCATCATCGATAAAGAAGAGAGTCTCCGAAAAGGCCTCCTTTGCGGCACGATTCCGGGCAAAAGATAATCCCTGATCTTTCTCATCAACGACTCGAAAACGAATGATTGGATTGGTTTGGCTGAACCGATCACACACAGATTCGGTATGGTCATCGCTGTTGTTATTAATAACCAGTAATTCGAAAAACCGAGGGTTTGCGGTCTGTGCAGCAATATCCTTCAACGTATCTCTTAGATAATCGGCTCTGTTGAAGGTACAGATTGCAATTGTTATGTGTGGTCTGCTTTCCATAAATTTTATGACTGCAAATTCGGAATATCAAAAACCATTCCATAATGTTCTGTATACGAATTGAACAAACTTTGCGTGGAAATATACAAATGATGAATATAGAATATTGAGTAATCCTTCAAAACCTCTGGTTTCCGTCTATTTACCGACTCACAACCGTTCTAAATCACTGGAACGAGCTATCCAATCTGTGTTTAATCAAACCTGGAAACCGATCGAATTGATTGTTGTGGACGATGGTTCTGATGATCAAACTCATGATCTGTTGTCAAAACTCCAAAAATCACATCCATTTCGAATCATCCGAAATACGGTTCCGGCCGGTGCATCTGCAAGTCGTAATACAGCGATTCAACTGGCTAATGGTGAATTTGTTGCAGGACTGGATGATGATGACTACTGGACTTCCCATCGAATTGAATGGATGATGCAGGAGTTCCGGGATGGATTATCTGCTGTCTGTTCCAACGACAAAATGGATTACGGTGACAAGGAAATCGTCTGGAAGAAAAAAAGGATGATCACACTTCAGGATCTGTTATACTACAACCGCGTGGGCAATCAGGTTCTAACCAAAAAAGAGTACATTCTGGGTGTTGGCGGTTATGATGAATCACTCCCATCGGCGCAGGATTATGATTTATGGATCAGGCTGGTTCAAGAATACGGACCCATAAAGAACATTCCCAAAACGCTTCAAGTAGTATCGATGCGTGAAAATCAACATCGTATCACAACATCTGCCGGAAAAATGGAAGGGTATCGGGCCTGTTTCGAAAAACATCGCAACAAAATGAACTCACTGCAAATTCGATATCAGTTTTACCGTATGAAACTGGCATCCGGAGAAAAAGTCTCCTGGATAGAGTTGTTTAAATCGGTTCCATCCGGACTCCTGATCAAAGAGATTACACGTAAACTGTTTCTTTAATTCAATCGGAGTTTTTGTCCCATCTCCAATTCAACAGATACGGGTTCAAATGCCCGAAAACCGTTTGCCGGGTAATTGGTCATCTCCCCGAACCACACATGGTCATCCAGCAGAAAAAGATCCACCCTGATAAAGTTGAATGTTTCTGATAACTTCTCCGCAATACGGATTCCCTCATTAAGCGTTTTCGGTTTTTCAGGTGTCTGATCTCCCTCTGGATAGTAGAGTTTTACATCGACAGGATTAAATGAGCGGTCGAAAAAAAATCGTTGCTGATCTGTGAATCGGCCGATGTCCACCTGAATTAATTCTACTTTTCCATCAAAACAGTAGAATTTATAATCTGCAGGGATCTGATTGTTCCGGTCCAGAAGCAGTTTCTCCACAATCAGTAACCTCTCCAACCCTTTATAGACCCATTCTCTTCCAAATTTATAATAATCTGTATTGAGCCATCGATTTACTTCCCGGTTTATCTCTTCAAAATTCTCTTTTTCTTTGTTATTGACGATCCGGATAAAACCGGAACCATGACTCGCTTTGAGTACAAATTGATTGGGTAACTCTTTCCAAACAGTTCGATTTAGTTTTTTATAGACGCCTAATTGAGGAATCAGAATCGATTCCCCCACTCTCTTTTGTACAAAATCCCTGACCCGTATACGGTCAGCCACTTCGCGTCTTTGTTCTGTCCGTTCATAGAGTTTAAGATATTGGATTTTTTCGGACAACCATTTCGGGTTCATTAAATCGGGGAAAAAACCCAATTCCAGACGATATCGGATCAAAGCATACTGCCTGTCGGACAACAGATGCCTGAGTCCCCCCCAGAAGAGTTTATTTTGTAGCTTTTTGAACATCATTCCGGTTGATCCGGCAGGTTTTGATCCCTGCGTTTCCAAACGATAAACAAGCCGAAGAACCCACTTCCAAATAGAAGGACGGTTCCAACAAGGGCAAAAATATGACCGATTCTGAACCATACCGGCTCCAGTTTCAGGATCAATGTGTGATCTCCAGCCGGTATGTGAAATCCCCTCAATACATAATTTGTACGGATGATTTCGATTTCATCTCCATTAAGTTCAGCACTCCAGCCCGGTGGATACCAAATCTCACTGAGAACTAAAAATCCGGGTTCTGTCCGCTCAATTTCGATAGAGATCTGATTTGCATCGTAGTGGGTAATCATGGCTGTTGATGACGAATCGGGCCGGTTCGTGAGGTCCCGATCTACATCTCCAACTCGACCACTACCTTCTGAAAGATATGCCACTTCTGATGCATCAAAACCACTGCTAATTTGCCTTAAGACATCCGTCTGACTCTGAAGCACCGACACTGAATCCACAAAAAATGCTTTTGGCAATACATTTCGATTTTCAAGAACGGTTCCATCTTCACCATTATAAACCACTTCGAAACCCGGTACCATTGCAGGATTGTCAAGAGTTAAATACTTAACATTCAGCATACTGATAACAGCTGTATTTAGCCCCCCTTCTCTCAAAAATATCGCTTCGTCAATCAGATCCTGATAGTAACCCAATTTTGCTCCGGAATATCCACCAATCGTCGGATAAAAGTAGGAGGGAACTGCATTGTTAAAAGGATTATCAAGCAGTGGAAATACTCGGTAAGGCCACCCCTCTTCGTCTGTAATTTGTTCCTGAATGAACCGGTCGAGCGGACGCTCATTCTGCTCAATCACCTCTTCACGGGATATGGATTGATCGACCAGCGAGTTCTCACTTAAATAGCGGGAATCTATCTGTATCAGATCATAAGCCAGGAGAGCTGATAGTGCTACCATTCCATACGATACCGGTAGCTTACGCATGGCCATTGCAATAATGATTGAAAACCCGAGAACAAAGAAGATGGCAAATCTCAGACTGTCCGCTTGAGCCAGTTCTTCTCTTTCGGGAATCAGTTGCGTCTGCATAACTCTGGAGACGGCTTGTGAAACCCTGGGATCATTTACAGGAACATCATTTTGCCCGGCAATCTTCTCGGCAATTTGTGATCTCTCGCCCTGTTTTTCAAACGATAACAGTTGAAATACCGTAAAAATCACCAACAATCCTATGGCTGCAGTGATTCCGAGAGGTTTTTTCAATGCCTTCATTTTTTTACCGGCCTGAACCTGATCGATCACCCAGTCCAACCCGAATACAGCCGGTACAGAAAAACAGAAAACCGTGATCATCAGCCACATTTCAGGGACCCTGAACTTGTCAAATAGTGGGAAATAGCCAAACATGAGGTTATTCAATCCCCCAAAATGTTCCCCCAGTGAGAATAGAAGGGTTGCAATCCCGGGACCCAAAAAGACCCATTTCAAAACATGTTTTGATTTCAGGACACCCATCACAAAAAAGAGAAAAGTTAGTACACCCGCATAGTGAGGCCCGCTGGTGAAAGATTTAGGCCCCCAGTAAAGTTCCGAACCACCGAATGCACCCGGAATTAAAAGTGTAAGAAGCTCCGCCCAGCCCTGAGACCATCCAAAAGCGTAATCCCTTTCCAGTCCACCGGCTCCCGTCAACTCAGAGCCCCCTCTCATACTGAACGAAGAGTATTCAAAAGTACTCCAGTAAAGTTGCACAGTGATTAGAATGGCGACAATAGCAGCTGCTGTGAGCCACCCGGTTTGTACATAAAATGTTTTGGATACAGACGATTCAGAACGAATGGCCCGAATCAGATCAACAATAAAAAGGGATCCCAATGGAAAGAGAAAAAAGTATGTTACTTGAGGGTGGTAAGCTCTCAGATGCAGAGTCAGTGCCAATGCAAAAATAAAAAAGGCTGCCCAACGGTTCCATTTTAATTTCGTTCGAGTGAGTAGAAAATAGCCGTTATAAAGCCACGGTATATAGATATAGGCTAAAAATTTTGCGTTATGGCCGGCTCCGATGATGATCGGTATATAGGTCGTAAACCCAATGATAATCGCCCCAAACAGTGCGGATAGCGGCCTGGCTCCCATCAACAGAAACATCAGGTATGCACCCCCCAGTAAAATCCACATCTCGGCAGCCGGGTAGATAACTCTTAAAAACCGGAGTACGGTATTATCCAGATTTTTGATTTGGGGCGGATGAGAAATAGTAGTGGCCGGCATTCCGGAAAACATGTTTGTAGCCCAGTGTGCGGTTTCATCCGCCTGCTCCTGATGCTGAATAAGTGATTCAGCTCCGGCCCTCCACTGAATGGTATCATGGCCCATATACTGTTGTCCACCCAGTATAGATGAATGAAATAGAAACAGAGGCAGAATGAAAAGAAAAGCGAGTATGATGAAATGCTGTTTCGAAGGGTTCAAAGACTCCCAGAAATCGGCTTTCTCTACTGATTTACTCTTTCCCTTTTTCTTTTTTTTGACGGCCATGTGTCAATATTGACTAAACGATTGCAGTAAAATCCGAAATTCTGCTACTCTATAACCCTTGGTACACGAAAATAGTCGGAATCGGCATCCGGAGCATTTTTGAGCGCATCCTCATGACTCAGTGGTTTCTGCGCAACATCTTTCCTGAATAGGGTTGCCGTTATTTCCGTTACGTGTTCAAGCGGTTCTACATTGGATGTATCCAACTCATTCAATGTTTCAATATACCCGAGGATTTTATTCATATCCTCTTTGAGGTGTTCTGCTTCGCTCTCTTTCAATTGAAGTCTGGCAAGATTCGCTACGTAAAAAACATCTTCTTTTGTTACGGACATATTTTTTGGTATCGGTTGTATTTCCATTGGCTCATTCCAAATCGATATGATCAGGAGAGCTATTTGATTCAATTTGTTTTTAA
>JBBDJK010000003.1:0-1642 GCA_040879905.1 Balneolaceae bacterium
AATCACTCACAACCCGACAAGATTCGAACTTGTAACCGTCCCGACCACCGTCGGGGTACAAAAAATTTCAAGAAAAGAAAAATACACCTTTTCAAATTTTTAAACAACCAAATCCAATTCACCCCCCACCCCCCATGTCAATAACCCTATCGTACCTTCTATCTAAACTAATAACCCAAATTATCGGTCAAACCAATTCAGGCATCAACAGACAACAACTCAAAACTCAACACTCAAAACTCAACACTCAAAACTCAACACTCAAAACTCAACACTCCCCCCCTCCAAGTATCTAACCTCCCATTTCCCTATTTTTCCTATTTTCCCTAAACCCCATTTAACAAATACTCTTGAAAACAACCCTCACCATAACCGGCCATCTCGGCAAATCCCTTCACGCAAAACGGTGGGACCCAAAGAGTGATCCAGCCGCCGTGATCCTCATTGTTCATGGCCTCGGCGAACACTCCGAACGCTATACCCATTTTGCCAATTTTTTAACCGCAAATGGGTATGCTGTTGTCTCATACGACCACCGCGGACACGGACGCACCGACCCCGATCAACTCGGTTTTGTTGCGGAACAGGATGGGTTTCATCTGTTGGTTAAGAACCTCCGGGATGTTACCATCGCAGTGGATCGAATGTATCCAAACATTCCAAAGGTCCTGTTCGGACATAGTATGGGTTCTTTTATTGTTCAACGGTTCATGCAACTGAATAACTACAATCCTAAAGCTCTGATCTATTCGGGAAGCAACGGCCGGCCCCCTCTCAAACTTTATGCCGGCATCCTGTTTTCATCGGCTTTTCAATTTGTCTACGGACCTGAAACTAAAAGCCCCTTTTTAGAACAACTTATTTTTGGAGCCTATAACAAACAATTTAAACCCAATCGAACCGAATCTGACTGGCTCAGTCGTGACCCGGCTATGGTTGACCTATATGTGGACGACCCCTATTGTGGGTTTATCTGCTCCACCTCGCTTTATCATCAACTACTCTCAGGCATCCGTACAATTCACACACACTCCAAATTTGCAGATCATGATCACGACATACCCATATTACTCGTATCCGGCGATCAGGATCCTGTATCCAATCGTGGTAAAGGAGTTAAGAAGTTGGAGAAAACCCTGAAAAAAGAGGGAGTACAAGATGTAACAATACACCTCTATCCCGGCGGCCGGCACGAAATGTTGAATGAGATCAATCGCAATGACGTTTATAACGATATACTCGCCTGGTTAAATCAACATTTTTAAGGATTGATGGTTTAATCATCCATCATCAAATCGATTCTCTCAATCAGATTTTCATAAGCTTCATCCGGCGTTTCTCCTTCGGCCGTAAATTGGATACCCTTCTCATTCTCGGCGGTTATTTGTACGATTTCAGCCGGTTTAGAGCGTCCGCCTACCGTTGTAAATCCTCTGTAACCTTGATCTTTAAGAAGATTGACTCGCTCTTGTAAAACAGATCTGTTTAACTCATCTCTAACGTTTGACATGATCACCTCACTGTTTAGTTCTTCCTTTCTTGCTCTCTATACTCTAAAGATAGTTAATGATATAGACAGTTTTTAAAATATCGGTCTGTTTATCATTTATCATAACGATTTCAAACAATTTTACTTATTATA
>JBBDJK010000004.1:0-9210 GCA_040879905.1 Balneolaceae bacterium
AACTGACGTTAAAAAGTTTTTTAACATTATCTGAAAGGGGTGACATTAAGATGTCACTTTATCATTGTAGATTGGTTTAAAACAAGAACAAAACCGATAAAACAATGATGAATACAGCCAGAAAAATCACAAAAAAATCAGATCGAAACCCGGTAATCAGATCCATTTTTAAAAAAGCTGAACAGGAGCGTAATCAAACCGATGCGATGTTCAAACTGCTTGGATGGAATTCACTTCCGGCGGAATTAAAATTTGAGATTGAAGAAGATGTGAGAGGTTATTACGAAGAACTTCACGGTTTTTACTCTACAAGCTGTGAATATGTTCAGAGAAGAAGGGAGAGTGTGGATTTTTGGGTCAGAAGTTTCAAAGATGGACTTTGTACATTACAAACTGCAGTGGAGTCTTTAAGAGTTAACAGAATCTGAATTTATTTGTGATTTCGGGTAAGGAAGTTCTGATGGATTTTTTATCTTTACGGAAATGTAAACCAAGTGAATTTTTCCATGAAGAACTCCTCACCCTTCTCCAGTATCACAAGACAGGGTTTAACATACGATGATGTCCTTTTAGTTCCTGCTTTTTCCAAAGTGCTTCCAAGAGATACGGACACAAAAGTTAAACTGACACCCAATATCACACTTAATATACCGATCATCAGTGCTGCGATGGATACTGTTTCAGAGTACCGGCTTGCGATCGCTTTGGCCAGGGAAGGAGGGATCGCGATGTTGCACAAGAACATGAGCATCGAAGATCAGGCTGAGCACGTACGTTTGGTTAAAAGGAGTGAAAGTGGCATGATTGTGGACCCGGTTACATTACCAGCCGATGCTACGGTTAAAGATGCCAGGGCCTTGATGAGAAAACATAAAATCGGGGGAATTCCAATTGTAGAAAATGATAATCGGCTGATTGGAATTGTAACCAATCGGGACCTTCGATTTGAGCATTATGTTGATAAAAAACTGGGGAGTATTATGACCAGTAAAAATCTGATTACAGCCAAAGAGAATACCAGTCTGGAAGAAGCTGAGGAGATCTTGCAGCAGTACAAAGTGGAAAAATTGCCGATTGTAAATAGAAATCAAGTATTGGTTGGCTTGATCACATTTAAGGATATCGAAAAGAAGATGAATTTTCCCAATGCATGTAAGGATGATATGGGGAGATTACGTGTTGGCGCCGCTGTGGGTGTTACACCTGACACGATGGATCGTGTGGCGGCACTTATGGAATCGGGTGTAGATATGGTGACTGTTGATACAGCTCACGGGCACTCTGAGGGTGTTTTGAAGATGATCAGAACCATCAAATCTACATATAAAGATCTGGCTATTGTTGGTGGCAATATTGCAACCAGAGAAGCTGCAGAAGCTCTGGTCGAAGCCGGTGCTGATGTTGTTAAAGTGGGTGTAGGCCCCGGATCCATCTGTACAACAAGAGTCGTAACCGGCGTGGGTGTCCCACAGTTATCTGCTGTCATGGAGGTTGCAGAGTTTACGCGCAACAAAAAAGTTGGGCTTATAGCCGATGGTGGCATCAAACAGACCGGTGATATACCGAAAGCGATTGCAGGGGGTGCGGATGCAGTAATGATGGGTTCAATGTTTGCCGGAGTGGATGAAAGCCCGGGCGAAACGATTATTTATGAAGCCAGAAAGTATAAGTCTTATCGCGGAATGGGTAGTATGGGAGCGATGAAAAAAGGATCGAAGGATCGTTATTTTCAGGATGTGGAAGATGACCTTAAACTCGTTCCGGAAGGTATTGAAGGGCGGGTGCCCTATAAAGGGACATTGGGAGAGGTTGCTCATCAGATATCAGGTGGACTTCGGGCCGCCATGGGTTATGTGGGTGCTGCAACGATTGATGATCTCAAAAAAGCTGAGTTTGTTCAGATTTCAGCCGCCAGTTACAGAGAGGGCCACCCTCACTCTGTTCAGATTACAAAAGAAGCGCCAAACTATTCTGTATCCTGATGGATGTCGTTTTTATTTCTGATTTTTATGCTTGTTAATGTTACACTGTTTAAGAAGTGACTATTCGTCCGGCAGCCTGAACATCCGGCATGTTATCATGAGCATTTTTCAATAATCATTCTTCATTACTTATATGTGGGATTTTCTAAAAAGATTATTTTCTGACCATGAAGACGGGATTACTGTAGTCGTGTTGGATGATAATGATCCCAATCTGGCCAATACGTTTAAACTCAGATCCATGGATGCCATGACACTGTTTGTCATCATTTTTCTTCTCGCTGTTCTTACAACAACCGCCCTCTTTTTTCTGACACCTATAAGTTCCATATATCAACAGAGAGTGGATGATAATTTCCGGGATGAAGTGATTGCCATCAATGAACGGGTGATAGCGCTTCAGGACTCATTGACGGCAAGAGAAGTTCAATTGGATGAACTGAAAAATTTTGTCAGAACTGTACCGGATACCACATTTGAATTGGGAGAAGATTTTATTTTGGGTCTTCAAAACGCTGACAGAAACTATTATATATCACCCGACAATAACTATTCATACAAGATGTTGACGCAACATGAAGTTATGAATGTATTGAGAAAAGAGAGAAAGAATGATTTTCCCTCTTTTTTCCCGATAGCCGGACCCATTTCTCAAGGTTTTTCAATTGACTTGGGCCATTATGGTATCGATATTGCGGCAACAAGTGATAGTGAATTCAAAGTGATTGCTGATGGAACGGTACTAAGTACAACATGGACGATCGACTTTGGATTTGTGATCAGTGTGCAACATGCCGATGGATTGATTAGTGTGTACAAACATGCAGCCGGTCTGTATAAAGAAAAAGGAGATTACGTTTTAAAAGGTGATTTCTTAGGCATTGTCGGTGATCGGGGAGTATCAAGTACCGGTTCACATTTGCATTTGGAAATGTGGAAAAACGGCGCGCCACAAGATCCGCTCCTTTATTTGAATTAAATGTTATATTGAAACAATGTTTAAAAACGATAAAAAAATCCAAAGCGTGAACGGAACAGCTCAAAAAACGCCTTCACTTAATATGATCAGTGAAGATACTAAAATAAA
Source organism: Balneolaceae bacterium (assembly GCA_040879905.1). Taxonomy (GTDB): domain Bacteria; phylum Bacteroidota; class Rhodothermia; order Balneolales; family Balneolaceae; genus Rhodohalobacter. Next base: position 3,070 of record JBBDJK010000004.1, read on the forward strand.
AGGGTCCATAAATTCCCAGACAGATATTCGAATTGCCGGGCGCCTGGAGGGTGAGATCTTTTGTAAAGGGAAATGCATCATAACGGGCTCTGCAAAATTGGATGGGAATCTGACAACGGTTGATGCCGATATTGCCGGAACAATTACCGGTACCATTAAAATATCGAATAAACTGATTCTGAGACAATCGGCCAAAATTAATGGTGATATCTACACCAAAACATTGATCGTTGAGGAGGGAGCCATTATGAATGGCGGATGTCGTATGGGTTCTGCAGATCAAATGGATAGTATTAAAGAATCTGACTTTGTTACCAAGCGTAAAACAGAACAGATGTAGAACCATTGATTGACGATCCAAGGCATAAAAAATATCTTGAATTTATCGGCCTGGGTTTGGAAATAGCTGTATCCCTTAGTTTCCCCATCCTTCTGGGTTATTGGCTGGATCTGAAATGGGACTCTTCCCCGCTGATGCTAATGGCCGGAGTATTACTCGGACTTGTTTTTATGATCGGCCTCTTTTCGAGGGTGATCCGTAAAATGAATAACGAACCTTAGTTTGCCGGATATGAATAGAATTGTCAAAAATATACCGGTAACCATGCGAATGTCCACACTGGTATTTGCCCTTCTAAACTTCACTATTGCCTATTTACTATCCGGCGAAGAGTTTTATGCCTGGTTACTGGGCTACTCTCTGGGTCTCTTTGCCGTGTTTATTCACTTTTTCACATCACTCATTACAAATTCAAAAGAGGGTACGAAATTTTTAAAAATGTATTACCTCAGTCTGGTAATCCGATTTCTAATCGTCATTACTATCTTCATTGCAATTATGACAATGATAAAAATTGATGAATTTAGCTTTACTGTTAGTTTCATAATTTCTTATATTTTCCATTCTGTAATCGAAGTGATTTTTTTAAATCAAAAACTATAAAAACTAACCGAGATCAAGGATCAATCAGCATGAGTAAAATAATGCGACGGGTTGCTGCGATCGTTCTTTTCTTACTGGCCTATAACCCGGTTTTACTGGCAGCTGATTCAAATAGTGATCAAGAGAGTGTTATTGATGTGATGGGAACAGTATCAAATCACGACTATTTTGAGACACCCTTTGCAAAGATCTATCTGCCCAGAATTCTTCTTGCTGATGGTGAGTGGTATTTTTATTCAAGCACTACCAGTGCGTTAGACTCCGGTACGTTTGTTGAAGGGGAAACGGGATTAATCCTATCGGACGGTACACCGGTATCCCTCGATATGTCGATCACTTCCCATCTGATCTATGTTTGGCTGGGGTTAATCTTGACATTTATCATTACTTTTTTTGCAGGTAAAAAGTACAAAAGTGGTATTGGCAGAAAAACGGAGCCAAAAGGGGTACTGCTTAATACATTTGAACTTCTTTTTGTCTTTGTCAGAGATGATATAGCAAAAGAGTTTATTCCGCATGATAAGTATGAGAAATTTGTCTCGTATCTCTTTACGATTTTTATGGCTATTACATTTATGAATCTTTTTGGCCTCTTGCCATGGGCCGCAGCTGCAACTGCGAATATTACGGTAACCGCAACATTGGCGTTTATCACATTTGTCTTAACTCAGGTAAATGGAACCAAAGATCACTGGCAGCACGTATTTGCATATCCGGGTGTTCCGGCTTGGTCCAGAATTATCCTTACACCGGTTGAATTATTGGGATTATTTACAAAACCTATTGCACTTGCAATACGTCTGTTTGCAAACATGCTCTCCGGTAAAATTATGATTATCTGTATATTGGGCCTGATCTTTGTCTTTACAGATCTGTTTGGACCCTATATTGGTGTGGGAACCGGTGTTTTTTGGGTACTTCTCACAACTGCACTTTACTTCCTGAAAGTGCTTGTGGCACTCATTCAGGCTTATGTATTTACATTGTTATCAGCTGTCTTTATTGGTATGGCTGCTGAAGAGCATCATCATCATGAACATGTTGAAGCGACTGTCGCCCACGTTCATGAATCAAAAACCTAAATTTAACAAAAACAATAAATAAACACAGGTATATACTATGGGTCTTTTAGGAGCAGGCATTGGAGTTGGAATTATTGCAATTGGTGCCGGAATCGGAATCGGATTGATTGGTAAAGGTGCAACCGAAAGTATTGCAAGACAACCGGAAGCAGCAGGCGATATTCGTGGCGCCATGCTTCTTACAGCCGTATTTATAGAAGGTGTATCTCTGATCGGTGCAATCGTTTGTATTATTCTTGCATTGGGCATCGGACAGTAATTTCTAATTAAGGATTAAATCATGCAATATTTCTTAGCCGGTGGAGGCCTCCTTTCATTCGAGACAGGTTTCGGTATATGGGTTTTAATATCCACACTGTTATTTTTGTGGATCATGAACAAATATCTGGTTCCTCCTATCATGAATGCTTTGAAAGAGCGTGAAGAGAGTATTAAAGACTCTCTTGAATCTGCAGAGAAAGCGCTCGCAAAAGCAGAAGAGGTCTCCAGAGACAACGAAAAGGCTTTGAAAGAGGCTGAAGTAGCTGCACAAAAAATTCGCAAAGAAGCTTTGGCAGATGCTGAGTTGCTTCGTGCTGAAAGGATTGAAAAATCAAAAGAAGAAGCAGCGAAACTCCTTGAAGATGCTCGTCAGACCATTGAGCAGGAGAAAAAACGAGCCATGAATGAGCTAAGAAGTGAGGTTGCAGATTTGGCCGTGAAATCCGCATCTATCATCATTCAGGCAGAGTTAGATAGTACTAAAAATAGAAAATTGGTCGATTCTTTTATCGAGGATCTTACAAAATGAAAATAACCGGATAATAGGTAAAGAGTAAGTATGAGCTCAAAGGCTGCAAAACGTTACGCATACGCTTTTTTGGAAACAGCCCTCGAAATGGACATCCTGGAAGAAGCAAAGAAGGATATCCTGATGATCGGGGATGTACTCGATTCCTCAAAAGATTTACGCCTTTTCCTGAAAAGTCCAATCGTCAGAAAAGATCAGAAACGCGCAGCTTTAAAAGAGATCTTTCAGGAGAATATTCATGACCTGACCGGAAAACTTTTGGAGATTATTACCGAAAAAAACCGGGAAGCAAACCTCGAATTGATTACCGGCCATTTTATCGAATTATACAACGTCCATCACGGAATCATTAATGTTGATGTGACCTCCGCAATGGAATTGGATAAAGAACAGATCAAAACATTAAAATCACAACTGGAATCATCTACCGGAAAAAAAATTCTGCTAAATCGATCAATCGATGAAGATTTAATGGGAGGAATGATGGTTCGGATTGATGATACCGTGATTGACGGAACTGTAAAATTTAAATTAAACCAGCTGAAGGATCAATTTTCTTTGGCCGCTGTTGAATAAAAAATATTAGGAATAAGAATGAGTCAAGTCAGACCCGATGAAGTTTCGGCTATCTTAAGAAAACAACTCTCCGGATTTACAGGGGAATCAGATGTATATGATGTGGGTACCGTACTCGAGGTTGGAGATGGTATCGCACGTGTTTACGGCCTTTCAAAGGTACAGGCCGGTGAACTTGTTGAGTTACCTGATTCACCCGACAGAAATGGTAACCCTGTACGTGGTATGGTACTGAACCTTGAAGAGGACAATGTAGGTATCGTTCTTTTCGGCTCTCCGGATTTGGTTGAAGAAGGCCATACCGTTAAACGGACAAAAAGGATTGCTTCCCTGAATGTAGGGGAAGGACTGCTTGGCAGAGTGATTGACCCGTTAGGGCGTCCGATCGACGGTAAGGGTGCTATCAGCGGTGATACAATTGAACTTCCGCTTGAACGTAAAGCACCCGGTGTGATATTCAGGCAACCGGTGAGTGAACCGCTTCAGACCGGGATCAAAGCGATCGATTCATTAATTCCGATAGGACGTGGACAGCGTGAATTGGTGATTGGTGATCGTCAGACCGGTAAAACTGCCGTCTTACTGGATACCATCATTAACCAAAAAGGCACTCAGGATACCGACAAACCGGTTCACTGTATTTATGTGGCTATTGGGCAGAAAGGGTCTACAGTAGCGTCTATTGTAAATACACTTAGGGAAAACGATGCTCTTAGTTATACAACCATTGTATCAGCTCCGGCCAGTACATCCGCACCCCTTCGTTACATTGCGCCATTTGCCGGCGCAACCATCGGTGAGTATTTTCGCGACTCAGGCAGACATGCACTTGTGATTTATGATGATTTGTCAAAACAGGCCGTCGCTTACAGGGAACTCTCTTTGCTGCTCAGAAGGCCACCGGGCCGTGAAGCGTATCCGGGAGATGTGTTTTACCTGCATAGCCGTTTGCTTGAAAGAGCCGCGAAAATTATCGATAACGATGACGTGGCCAGAAAAATGAATAATATCCCTGAAGAACTGATGCCTATGGTGAAAGGGGGAGGGTCATTAACAGCCCTGCCGGTGATTGAAACACAGGCCGGTGATGTATCTGCTTATATTCCAACGAATGTTATCTCCATTACCGATGGTCAGATCTTTCTGGATACAGATCTTTTTAACTCCGGTATCCGTCCGGCTATCGATGTGGGTATTTCAGTCTCACGTGTGGGTGGAGCAGCACAGGTGAAATCGATGAAGAAATTGTCAGGAACCCTGAAACTTGATCTTGCTCAATACAGGGAACTGGAAGCCTTTTCTAAATTCGGATCTGATCTGGATGCTGCAACACAGCGTCAGTTAAAGAGAGGTGAGCGTACGGTTGAGCTGATGAAACAGGGCGAATATAAGCCACTCTCAATAGATAAACAGATCGCACTGCTTAAAATCAACAGTGAAGGACTTTTTGAAAAACTGCCGGTTGTTAAAATTCGTGATTTTGAGGATATGTATCTTGAAACGATTGGAGTTAAATTTCCTAAAAAGATGGAAAATTTACGTAAGACCGGAGTTCTGGATGATGATTTTGGCAAAGAACTGGTGGGAGCTGCCAAAACGACGATCGATCAAATTTTAGCGACGAGCGAGGTGTAACCGAATGGCCAATCTGCGAGATATACGAAACCGTATTACGTCCATTAAAAATACGCAGCAGATAACCAAAGCCATGAAGATGGTGGCAGCTGCCAAGTTGAGAAAAGCTCAGCAAAGAATGGTAGTGACACGTCCCTATGCTAAAAAAATGAGAAATGTGGTTTTGCGATTGGTCACAGACAACAACTCTACTCATCCGCTATTAAGACAACCGGAAGAGACTCGTAATGTGCTATTGATTGTAGTTGGTTCTGACAAGGGCCTTTGTGGAGGTTTTAACAATAATCTGTTTCGATTGGTTGAGACCCACATCGCTGAACATCTGAACGATTTTCACGAAAACGGAAACTTGTCGCTGGTAACCATTGGCCGTAAAGCCGGGGCATACTTCAAAAAAAGAGACTACAATGTGGTAGAATCTTTCCCTGGATTCTTTGACAATTTTGATTATGATATCACTTCTGAAATAATGGAAAAGGCGATATCTCAGTTTGCATACGGTGAAATTGACAGAGTTCAACTCGCATTTAATGAGTTTAAAACAGTCATTTCTCAAAACAGAATAATCAGTGATATCCTGCCATTAAAAACGGATGTGATGGAAGAGGAGAATGAAACTCCGGAGGGTGAACATAAAGAGATCGCAGATTACATCTATGAACCTGATATTGATACAATTTTAGCTAAATTACTTCCGGTACATCTTAAATTGCAATTATGGAGAGCTGTATTGGAATCCAACGCATCCGAACAAGGTGCCAGAATGGCTGCTATGGATAACGCTACTGAAAATGCAAAAGAGCTGGAACAGGAGCTTAGCCTGAAGTATAATCAGGCTCGTCAGAGTGCCATCACAACTGAACTGTCTGAAATTGTATCGGGTGCAGCAGCGCTCGAAGGAACATAGTTGTGAGTTAAGAATTATATTAAGGAGGTTCACGTTTTGTTGACAACTCAAACGATTCGAACGGTTTCAAATTTCTTTCTTTATATTCGCAGTTATTGATATATTTACACTCCTGTTTACGGCAGACTAAAACAGGTATTAATTTATGGGAGGGATGGCAGAGTGGTCGAATGCGGCGGTCTTGAAAACCGTTGAGGCTTCACGGTCT
>JBBDJK010000005.1:0-1623 GCA_040879905.1 Balneolaceae bacterium
CGATGAAAATCTTTTAGTGAAAAGCTCTCATTCGGAGAGTGAAGAGCATCCTTTGTCAGGCCAAAACCCATCAAAATCGAATTGACACCCAGTACTTTTTTGAAATCAGCCACAATAGGGATGGAGCCTCCCTCACGTGTAAATAGCACCTCTTTTTGGAAGATATCACCAAACGCTTGAGCTGCTGCTTTTAAACCGTAAAATTCAAGATCAATAACGATGGGATATCCACCATGATGTGCTTTAACCTCCACATCCACCGTATGAGGAGCGATCGACTTCACATATTTTGTAAACAACTCTGCGATCTTATTCGGATCCTGATTTGGAACCAGTCGCATGCTGATTTTTGCTCCTGCTTTAGCCGGAAGTACGGTTTTGGCACCTTCACCCTGATACCCACCCCAGAGCCCATTAACGTCCAATGTGGGACGCGCAGATGACCTTTCATGAGCACCATATCCTTCCTCACCATGAAGCTCGTTCAGATCCAGGCTTTTTTTGAACTTTTCTTCATCAAAAGGCAGGGTTGCATACGTCTCTCTCATTTCAGGCGTCAACGGTTCTACATCATCATAAAATCCATCTATTTGAATGATACCATCATCATCTTTCATTTTGGCAATCATCTCACAAAGGATATTAGCCGGATTTTCCACTGCACCTCCATAGATTCCGGAATGTAAATCCCGGTTGGGCCCAGTTACAAGAACCTCCATATAAGCCAATCCACGCAAACCGTATGTGATCGAGGGCTGATCTTCACCAAACATCGCAGTATCTGAAATCAACACCATATCACAAGCCAGCAGATCACGGTTCTCTTTTATAAAGGGTATGAGGTTAGGTGAACCAATCTCCTCTTCACCTTCAAATATAAATTTAACATTCACCGGCAGCTCCGTTCCGGTTTTCAGATAAGACTGAATCGCCTTTACATGGATAAATGATTGCCCTTTATCATCACTCGCCCCCCTTGCATAGACACGTCCATCAATAACTGTAGGTTCAAATGGTGGCGTTTTCCAAAGTTCATCGGGATCTGAAGGCTGGACATCATAGTGCCCATAGATCAGTACTGTCGGTTTGTCAAGTTGCGTACATTTTTCTGCTGTAATGATCGGATGTCCCGCTGTTTCATGCAAGCTTACATCATCAAGCCCAATTTCATTGAGTTGATTTACTAAAAAAGCAGCGGCTTTTTTGACATCCTCTTTATGTTTAGAATCGGTACTTACACTCGGTATTCGAAGCAGATCGAACAGTTCATTTTCAAAACTCTTGATATTACGGTCAATATATTTTTGTACGTTGCTCATTCAGGTTCTTTTGTTTGATGATTTACTATGTAAGATAGAAGTTTGAGAAGTGAAAATCATTTATCGCTACAGAGTTTTATTCAAGTCCCTATTAAAATCCAACCCGCAACTATTTTCTTTTAATTTGTATATACAAGTTTTATTATATTTAGATCCACCAAAGGAAAGAGTCAATGAGATCACGATGAACAGATTACAGCCCCTGCCAATCTACCGGGCTTTTTTCACCTGCAGGTATGGCAATATCCAATCTGTTTTGAGGAGGAGGCAACTGACAAGTGGTAAACGTGTTGAATGCACAGGG
>JBBDJK010000006.1:0-8821 GCA_040879905.1 Balneolaceae bacterium
ATAACAAACGGATCGTATTTCTCCACCCAAAAGATTGCCACGGTGTTTTGATTGAGCTCTGTGAAAGTGTGAAATAAATTCGGGTAAAACCGACGATACAGTCCCCCCGAAAGGTATGTCGGTGGCTATTTGTCGTATGAAACCCCTTATCAGGAGTTTGGGTTCACAAAGTTCGTATAATCATGTCAAATCCAAGCAAAAGCAACAACTTTTCTTAATTTTCAAAAACGTTTTGGGCAGCTGTGAACTTATTAAATACTAATATCAATATTCGTATTTATAGGAGCCTTTTACAAACCTCTTTTCTCAAGATATTTAACGATATATTTCCCAAATACATCAAATTCGATGTTAATGGGATCACCGATCTTTTTATCCTTCAGATTGGTATTATCCCATGTATATGGAATAACAGCCAGTACAAATCGATTTCCCTCGTCACGTGCCACAGTCATGCTGATACCGTCAACAGCTACACTTCCCCTGCCCACAATATAATTCTCATACTCCTTCGGATATTCAATGGTCAATAGTATGTCGGCCTCATCCTGATCAATTTTGGTAACCTTACCTGTAATATCCACGTGTCCCTGGACGATATGCCCCTCTACAGCTTTTTCAAGTGTGAGAGATCTCTCCAGATTAACAGGGCTGTTCACCTTCAACGATCCCAAATTTGTTTTGCGCAGTGTTTCATCCACACACTGAACTCTGAAATGATCTTCAGAAAAAGAGACCACCGTGAGACACACACCATTCACTGCTATACTTTCATCCACATGTACATCACTCACAAATGTAGATGAGATAGCCAGTTCTCTTCCTCCTTTTAACTCATTGACTTCTTTAATGACTCCCACTTCTTCGATAATACCTGTAAACATAATTTAAAAATTTGAAGTTAATAACATATCATTGCCTATCTGTTTCCAGCTTGATTCTTTAAATGGTATAATATCTTCCATGCGGTTGATCCCAAGTCCAAACACCGATTTTGTACCTCCTCCCAGCAGTTTAGGAGCTATAAAAAGTTGCAGGCGGTCGACCAATCTTCTCTTTAACAAAGCTGTTGATAACTGTTGCCCTCCTTCAACAAGAAGGGATGTGATTCCTAAATCCCCCAATCGATTCATTGCCATTTTTAAGTCAACGTGGCCATCCTGTTGATTCACTTGAATAATTTCTCCCCTGAAATAGTTGCTTTGCAACATTTTCAGCATGGAGTCGGCTTCTTGATCAGATTTCTCTTTGTTATGGGTGATCACAATGGTTTTCTCTTCGAAAGAATCACTAAACAGGTTTAAATGCCGGGGAAGCTCGAAGGGTCCGTCAATCACAACTCTTTTGGGTTGTCTTCCTTCCACCAATCTGACTGTCAGTGAGGGATTGTCATGCATAGCGGTGTTTCGCCCAACCATTACGGCATCCTCTCTGCTTCTCCAGAGATGAACCCGTTCACGTGATTCTTCGCATGTGATCCATTTAGAATCGCCATTCGGAGCTGCAATATATCCATCAGCTGTTTGCGCTATTTTCAATGTAATAAAAGGGCGGCCAAATTCGATATAATGAATCCATTTTTCGTTCAGCTGTTCAGCTTCCCTCTTTAAAACTCCCACATCCACACGGATTCCGCTTTTTCGAATTTGATCAATTCCCATCCCATTGACCATTTCGTTGGGATCTTTCATTGCTATAACAACTCGTTTTAATGGCTGTTTGGAGATCAGATCAGCGCAAGGAGGTGTCTTCCCTTGATGTGAACAAGGTTCAAGGGTTACATACATCGTAGCCCCTTTCAGTTTGGATGAATCCTCAACATTTTGAAGTGCATTTACTTCTGCATGTGCTTGTCCAAACCGTTCATGGTACCCTTCTCCGATAACATACCCATCCTCTGAAACAATCACACATCCTACCAATGGATTTGGAGAGACAAAACCCAATCCATTTTGTGCGAGATTCAGTGCTCGCTGCATCCATAAGCTGTCTTGTTTTGACTGCATTAACCTTCTCTTTTCAGATATTCAATTAGCATGTTAATCGAAGGGTTGTCCCATGGTTTTAAAATAAAAAAAGGGTAAGAGAAAACCCCCACCCTTTTATCAAATTTTAATAAGTAAGAGATGTTTCCTATCGGAGTAAACGGCTTCTGTTGTCTCTTATATTGGCATCCTCTTTCAGTCGATCCAGAAAAACTTCATTAAAGGCCATAAATTTCTGCTGCTCAAGTTGTCCTCTGATTTCATTCCGCTGCGCAGCTGTCATTGTGGAAGGATCCACCATATTGATGTTATCTGCATGAATGACAAAAACAGCATTTTCTCCACGAATCGGTCCCGCCATCTGTCCGGCTTCAATTCCAAAGATAGCTCCGATCACGCCAATTTCCCTTCCTGCACCTTGAAGATTGTTAGATCCAAATCGAACATCCTCTGCGACCACAATCTCTTTTTCTGATGATGCGGCCAAAGATTCAATATCATCATTGCCTACCGATGCCACTAAATCACGAACCCGATTATAGACAATCTCTTTTCGTTTTTCATTTCTGACACTGTTTTCAACTTGTTGTCGGACTTCATCCAGAGGCCTTACACCTTCGGGAAATTTCTCCAGCAACTGAACTACTATAAATCTGTCATTCAGCTCAACCGGATCTGAAATTTCGTTTACACTTAGGTTTCCGAGTGCATCTACTGCGATCTGGCTGGAGCCCAAACCGGGAATAAACGGATTATCCCGGGTTGCAGTTGCCTGTACAATTTCCAACTCTCTCCTATCAGCTTCGGTATCAAAACCATCTGTGGAAGCATAAAATTCAAACTCTTCTGCTTGTTCTGCCAAACGATCGATGGTGCCGATTGGATCTGCGATCACCTCAAAAGAGAGAACAGCATATTGAATTTCATTTCCACGCTGATCGGTTTTTTTAAACAGATGTGGTGCATCATTAATCATCAACACCTCAGAAACTTCACCGATCTCAAGATCGATTACCGGGCTATAAGCTTCATCTAACTCCTCAACCGCGATATATTCTCCACTAAAAGGAACTGCCGACTGATAACTGGAGACAAAAGCAGAATCATTTTGTGCAAAAGAGAACGCTTCCCGGAGGTCTTCAACATCTTGAATGGCATTTAGTGTATCCTGTGCGGTGGGTGTCTTATCCCAACTTACATATCTGAACCGGTAGGTTTCACTTCTTTCAAACTGATTCGAATTGTTTCTGTGATACTGTCTCAACTCTTCATCGGTAACAGTTATTTCATCTTCAGATACTTCAGAAAATGGAAATCGCAAATATCTGATATTTGCAAAAGAGTTATTACGAATATATTCATTTCTGATATCAACCGAGCTCACCTGAAGGCTGGATGATATAAAATTACTCAATTTTTGTTGACGTCGATTATCTCTTAATTGCTGTTCAATCATAATCCAGGCCGAGCTATTTTCGGGTGCCTCAATGGCAGCCTGGAGTGCAATTCGGTCAATATTACCATCATCATCTGCAAATTGCTGTCTGATGAACGGATCGGGATTGTCACCTGTAATCATTTCGATCAGTTCATTATCCGTTACTGAGATACCAAGCTCATTCATTTTTTGCTGAATCAATCTGGATGACACAAGATCTTCCCACGCCTGATTTTCATATATGGTTCTCATTTCCGGAGTCATCGTCATTCCGGATTGCTGATTGAATTGGTCTGTGTAGTAACTCACCCTGTTGTTATACTCTTCCAATGTTATTGGATCACCATTTACATCACCCAAATTTGAAGGGCCTTGAGTAACTCCACTAAAAAAGTCTACATCTGCCAGTACCCATAAAATCCCAAAAGAGAAGATCAGTATCCATAAAATGGAGGAGGTACTGTTTCTCATTTTTTCCATTACACCCATAGGAAAACCTCAGTTAATTCTTAAAATAAAATTGATTAAAAGTTGAATTATAGCCAAGAAATATACGACATCATTTAACGAAGAACAACGAATGGATCATGGTTTACCGTATTCTTTGACACTGTCAAAAAAGCTCAATGATACTCATGTGCTTCAGGTAGCGACCCGGATTTTCATTCATACCTTTTACAAGGGTATTTAATTCGATAGTCAGAGAATCGAGATTCTCATACATTGACGGATCGTTTATTAATTTACCCAGTGTACCATCCCCCCGGTTAATTTTTTCAAGGATTTCATTCAGATTTGAAGTGGCTGATTCAAGTTCAATTCGGACAGATTCCAACTCTGCTAAACTCTCTTCAATCGATATCATGAGACTATCAACGCGCGGACGACTGTCTGTAACCAGCGTATCCAATTGAGCTAACATCCGACTACCTGAATCGATTGCATTATCGAGTTCGTCCTGTTTATTTTCAAGAATGGTTGAAATTTTGCCTACGGCATCTCTTGCCCCTGATAATGTTTCATCCAGTGTTGTTCGAGTTTCATCATCGAGAGTTTCATTCAGTTGTTTCAGGAATGTATTCAATTCGCCTATCGTATTGGAAACATCGTCACCCATCTCCTCTCCTTTTTGACCCAGAACTTCCATCATTGTTTCTGCATAAAGCCCTCTGATTTCATCCCCATTTTGAACATAATCCGTCGAACTACCCAATTCAATCACGATCGATTTACCCTCTACTATGCCAAGTGATGTAAGACGCGCTTCTGAATCGATCGGGATTGGCAAATCTGTATCTATCCTTAAACTGATTCGAACTGTTCCGGTTGGTAAAAGGGTAATCCGGTTTACTGAACCCACCCGTACCCCTTTAATATAGACCAGGTTGCCGCTACTAATTCCGTCTGCGCGGTCAAATGTTGCTGAAATTTGCATGGATGCTCTGAAGATGGGCATATCCCTCATAAACCGGAATCCGACTATGGCTACTACCACGGCCAGAAATACGGTTATTCCCACTTTTACTTCGCTACTTAGATTCATAGGATTGATCTGTCTTTAACTTTTTTTAATTTGATATTCACTGGCTGTAATGAAGTTAACCAGATCCGATTGATTGCTGTTTCTCATTTCATCAAGAGTTCCAAACCAGCTCAATTTTTGATCATTTAAAAATGCAACCTTATCTGCAACATTCAGTACGCTATGCATATCGTGTGTCACTACAATTGATGTTATTTCAAACTCATTAGCCATCACAATAATCAGTTCATTTATCTCTTCAGCGGTTTCCGGGTCCAGTCCGGATGTCGGTTCATCATACATTATATACTCAGGTTCAAGTATGATTGCCCTGGCCAGGCCCACTCTTTTTTTCATTCCACCTGAAAGTTCTGAGGTCTCTTTATCAGCTGATTTTTCCAGATTAACATACTTCAGAGAACGCATTACCTTTTCGTGGATTTCATCCTCAGAGTCTTTTGTAAAATATCTCAATGGAAATGCCACATTTTCAAATGTATTGATTGAATCAAAAAGAGCCGAGCCCTGAAAAAGGACACCAAATTTCTGTCTCTGTTTTCGCTGACCTACATAATCCAGATCAAAAATATTTTTACCATCAATAAAAACACCGCCCGTATCGGGTTCAAGCAGTGCATTGATATGTTTCAATAATACAGATTTCCCACAACCCGACCGGCCAATTATTGCAATTGTATCTCCATCATCAATTTGAAAACTGACATCTTCCCAAATAAGGAGATCACCAAAACTCTTTTTGAGATTTTTAATTTCGATCATAATAAAAGTACCGCTAAAATAAAATCAGCAAGTAAAATATAGATACAACCAAGTACCGTTGCCTCAGTAGTACTCTTACCTACTCCTTCAGCCCCTCCGGTTGCATAATAACCCTTGTAACATGCAACCGAAGTGATAATAAAACCAAACACAAATGATTTAACAAAACCGAATACGATATTCCATGGATAAAAATACATCCTGGCCCCTTTTAGAAAATCGTCAGGCGGAACAGATCCCGAAAAATATCCGGCTGCCAAACCGCCGCCAACACCAAATATTCCGGCTACAATGTAAAGCACGGGAAACATCAGGATACCTGCAAGTACCCTGGGAACAACCAAAAATGATACGGAGTTGAATCCCATCGATTCGAGTGCGTCTATCTGTTCACTTACTCTCATGTTACCCAGTTCTGTGGCTACACGTGCACCCACTTTACCGGCCAATACCAATCCTGAAATCACAGCAGCCAACTCAATCAAAATAGACTCCGATACGATTGCACCGATCGTGGAGAGAGGAATTAGTGCGGATTCAAGCTGATAGGCAGACTGTAATGTCATTACAGAACCGGTGAAAATCCCAACCAATATTATAATGGGAACAGAATCGTATCCTACTTTTACCAACTCCTGAAACAGATTCTTTCGATACGTACTGAATTCGGTTGATGATCTGATTGCCTGATAAAGCAAGGTGCTGTATTTGCCTATTTCCTTTAGTGCATACATGTTACGTCAAACCCTGATAAATGGTTCAGATAAATTGATTATTTTCATAATTCCGAAGCATATATTACAAAAGTTTTGTCCAAAATGTGATAACTAATGTACGAATGAAAAGAACCGTTTACTTTAAGGGTGATATGTTTGCAAAACTTCTCAAAGCAGATCGTTCTGATATCTATTATCTTTGCAGGAACGAATAAATAACAATAACTCAGTTTAACTTAAATAATTGCATGATCCGATACTATACAGCCGGTGAATCCCACGGGCCCAAACTTACAGGGATAATTGAAGGGGTTCCGGCAGGACTCACGATCACAGAAGAGTATATTGAAGAACACCTTGTACGAAGACAGCAGGGATATGGCAGAGGTGGCCGGATGGCATTTGAAAAAGATCAGGCGACCATTCTCTCCGGGGTACGATTCTCCAAAACCACCGGGGCTCCTATTTCACTGTCTATGATCAACAGAGCGTTCAAAAAAGACAAAGACAACTGGCCGGTTGTCATGGCCAAGGATGGTGAGCGGGGTGATATTGAAAAGATCACATTGCCACGTCCGGGTCATGCCGATCTCGCAGGCATTCAGAAGTACCGGTTTGACGACATCAGGCCGGTCATAGAGCGCTCAAGTGCAAGAGAAACCGCTATGAGGGTAGCTTGTTGTTCGGTCGCACGGAAATTTTTAAAAGATTTAGGAGTTCAGATCGGTGGCCATGTTTTACAAATTGGAACGGTTGGGTATGAAGGTTGGGAACACGTGCGTAACATATCAGATCCACTCATAGAAAAAGGGGCCGAATCCATTTATCAGCATGCTGACCAATCGGATGTCAGATGCCTGGATAACGACTTAAGTGATAAGATGAGAGAGGAGATCAAAGAGAGAAGAAAAGATGGTTCTTCTTTGGGAGGTATCTATGAGATCGTTGTAACAGGAGTTCCGGCAGGATTGGGTAGTTACGTTCATTGGGACAGAAAAATTGATGGCAAAATTGCCCAGGCTATCCTGAGCACACAGGCAATGAAAGGTGTAGAAATTGGATTAGGTTTTGAGGCCGGTAAAAGAGATGGGCATCATGTCCATGATGAAATCTATTATGATGGACGGTTTCGCCGAAAAACAAATCGCGCCGGAGGTATAGAAGGCGGAATGACTACCGGTATGCCTATCATACTTCGAGGTGTTATGAAACCGATTCCCACAATGTTGAAACCGCTGAAAACCGCTGATATCGAATCCAAACAAGAGCAGGAGACACGTTATGAACGATCTGACGTTTGTGCACTCCCACGTGCCATAGTAGTTGCCGAAAGTGTAATCGCTCCAGTTATTGCAAATGCTGTTTTGGAAAAATTTGGTGGTGATTCAATGGAAGAGATACTGGAACGGTATCAAGCTTAAGATTTATGAACAAAAAAAATGTCAGACATCTGCTGAACTCCCTTAAAAAGAATCCCAATGATTCATTCTCAAAATTTGCAATTGCTTTGGAACTGTTGAAGATTGATGAAGTATCAAAGGCAAAGATTCTTTTTGAGTCAGTTTTAGAACAAGATCCTGATTATTTGGGCGTTTATTATCATCTGGGTAAACTCTATGAAAATAGCGGACGACAAAATGATGCTGAGAGGTTATATCAAAACGGGTTAAAACTAGCCGAAAAACAGCACAATGATAGAACACTGGCAGAACTAAAAGATGCAATTGAAAATTTAAATACCGAATTGAATAATGAGTGAACGAATCACAAAAATGCCACGACTGCTGATATTGCTGCCATTCATCATTCTACTGCTTTCTGTAACTCCTCTTTTCGCACAACAAAGTGATGGAGAACATACAGTTGAAGCCGGTGAAACCCTCTTCAGCATATCCAGAATTTACAATATCCCGGTTAGTGATTTGAGGTCATGGAATGAACTTGAGTCTGATCAATTACAACCCGGACAGGTCATTAGAGTAACCGCACCAACTCTTGAAAATGGCTTTATCCATCGTGTTCAGGCCGGGGAATCCCTTTTTGCCATATCAAGAATGTATGATGTGACCATAGCAGAGATACAGCAGTGGAATCAGTTGGAGGGTACATCCGTTGAAGCCGATCGCGAACTGGTTATCTATCGGAATGAAGCCGGTCATACAGAAGAAATTCCTGTACCATCCATATCTGAGATGGAGCAGATGGACGAAGAGGAGCGCAATTCTATTGTGAGAGGAGTGGATGATTCTTCAGGCACCAACAGTGAGAGTTACCTTGTTCGAAGTGGCGATACTCTCTACCAGATAGCCAGGGATCACGATATGTCAGTAAATGAGTTGCGTCAACTTAATAATCTTACAGGAGATATGTTGCGAGTTGG
>JBBDJK010000007.1:0-1573 GCA_040879905.1 Balneolaceae bacterium
GAAATCAATCAGACTAAATCACAAATTCTGCTATGACCAAAGAGAAATTGAATATCATCATTATCGGGTGCGGTAATATGGGTACATCCCATGCGAGAGCGTATCACAAATTAGAAGGATTTAATATCGTTGGGCTTGTGGATCGAAATCAAGACAATTTGGATAGACTTACAGATGAGATGGGAACTTATCCAACGTTTAACGATTTTGATAAGGCTCTTCAAGAAACCAATCCGGATGCCGTCTGTATCGCCACTTATCCCGGCACACATGCACAATTTGCCGTGAAGGCACTGAACGCCGGTGCACATGTATTCGTAGAAAAACCGATTGCCGAAACACTTGAGGATGCCAATGCCATTGTTGATGCCGCCAAAAGAGCGGACAGAAAAGTGGTTGTTGGATATATTTTACGTCACCATCCGGGATGGAAACAGTTTATTGAAGTAGCATCAACTCTTGGCAAACCTCTTGTCATGCGTATGAACCTAAATCAGCAGAGTATCGGTAAAGAGTGGAAAGTACACAAAAGTATAATGGAGGCGATGTCGCCCATCGTAGATTGTGGGGTCCATTATGTTGATGTAATGTGCCAAATGACCAAAGCTAACCCGGTGAGTGTCAGCGCCATTGGCGCTCGATTGAGTGATGAAATTGATCCTGATCAGTACAACTATGGTCAGCTTCAGGTGCGATTTGATGATGGTTCCGTAGGCTGGTATGAATCGGGTTGGGGGCCTATGATTAGTGAACAGGCCTATTTTGTTAAAGATGTGATGGGGCCGAAGGGTAGTGTCAGTATCAGTAAAAATACGTTTGATCTGCCGCGTGGATCATCTTCAGATATAGCTGAGCACACAGCAGTAAAACAGTTAAGGGTTCACTATTCGGAGCTCGACGACTATGGTAATTTGAAGCATGATGATGAATTGCTGAATGCCCCAAGTGAACCCGGCCATGATGAACTCTGTTATCTGGAGCAGGAGTTTTTCCTGAAATCCATACTGCAAGATATAGATCTGTCGGATCACCTTCGTGAAGTGGTCCATACACTAAAGATTGTACTGGCCAGTGATGAATCCGTCAAAACCGGAAAAACAATTGAATTGACTTAAAGATCTGAATTTTTATAAGATTGGGATCAATTAAAAATTACCCATCTTAAGATAACCGACTACTTAATTAACCTTTTGATTATGCATATTGACCATATCGGTATCGCCGTTGATAATCTTGAAGAAGCCGTTAAAAGCTATGAAAAACTTCTCAACAAACGTGCATATAAGCGCGAAATAGTAGCTAACCAAAAGGTAGAG
The DNA here is from genome assembly GCA_040879905.1 of Balneolaceae bacterium. Classification (GTDB taxonomy): domain Bacteria; phylum Bacteroidota; class Rhodothermia; order Balneolales; family Balneolaceae; genus Rhodohalobacter. The sequence goes on from JBBDJK010000007.1 coordinate 1,317, forward strand.
ACTGTTTTTTTTCAGGCAGGTGAGTCAAAAATTGAACTTTTAGGGGCTACGTCAGCCGATTCGGTCATTGCATCTTTTATCAACAAAAAAGGAACCGGTATCCATCATATCGCTTTTGAGGTAAAGGATCTGGATAGTGAGATGGTTCGGTTGAAAAAAGAAGGATACAGACTCTTGTCCGATACGCCAACTCCGGGAGCCGATAACAAACGGATCGTATTTCTCCACCCAAAAGATTGCCACGGTGTTTTGATTGA
>JBBDJK010000008.1:0-2995 GCA_040879905.1 Balneolaceae bacterium
GCGTATGCCCAATCTATTTCACTGGTTATTTTATTTCAAAACCTCTGGTTTAGGCTTGCTGACACCTTTGATTAATAACCAAAAAATAAAAGAGATTTCAGCGACTGAAAAAACGACCATCAACAAATCCTTAAAGATACCACCCATACCGGGAAACAGGATGAAGAACATGCTGTCGATAATGTAAGCGACACCGCCGGCAACCAGCAGGATGCCAAATATGCCCGGTATAAAATCCGACTCAGGCTTTACGACAGCTGTTTAAAAAAAGTTGTAACAAATCTGTAATAGCTTGTATGAAAACAGGGATATCTACAGCCTTGTGAACCGGGACTGCTTAACCGCGTTCCGATTATGTTGATTACTTCTATGAAGGGATTTGCAACCGAGACGCTGATCAGTTTGAGAAGGACACCGGCAAAATTATAACTCTCAAATTAACGGTCCATGCACATCAGTTTGCGAAACAGTTCCTTATAATTTGTTATTTTAATTTATGACGTTTTGATCCTCCCCGAACAAACTTTCTTATGAAAAATCCACTATCCCTCTCTACACTTTTTATCCTTTTATCTATTCCCTTCACTCTCTTTGGTCAGGATGTACCGATTCTTTTTGAAGTGAATTTGTCCAATCAGATTGAATCAGGCTGGTTCGATCCACAAAATGAATTTGTCGATGTGGCCGAATCTTTCAACAACTGGGGTGACGTTCTGATCCGGTTAAGTGATGTGGAGAACCCAATCGTGAGATATTCAACACCGGGCAGTTTTAATGTTCAACTGATCACTTCTAATGAGAATGAAAGCGATACACTGCTGATTGAGGAGTTTATCACCGTAACCGAAAGGCAAGTGAGTGATACTCGCTGGTGGAATGAGACGGTGTTTTACGAAATTTTTGTGCGTAGTTTTTACGACTCTGATGACGACGGTATTGGAGATTTTAACGGCCTTACCGAAAAACTGGACTATCTAAACGATGGCGATCCCAATACCGATACCGATCTGGGCATCACAGGGATCTGGCTAATGCCAATACACGAATCGCCCACCTATCATGGATATGATGCAATCGATTACCGCTCCATCAATCCGGATTATGGAACCCTGGAGAATTTCAAAACCTTCCTGGATGCGGCCCATAAGCGAGGCATCAAAGTGATTATCGATTATGTGATGAACCACACCTCCACCGAACACTCCTGGTTTCAGAAATCGGCCGCCGGCGATCCGGAGTACCGTGATTTTTACCGCTGGAGTGATACAAATCCCGGATATAACGGACCCTGGGGGCAGACAGTGTGGCACAACCGGCATGATGGAGAGCAGTATGATGACTATTACTATGGCCTCTTCTGGAGCGGAATGCCCGACCTGAACTACGACAATCCTGCTGTGAAGGACAGTATGTTCGCAATCTCTGATTTTTGGATCAACGAAATGGGTGTCGACGGCTTTCGGCAGGATGCCGTGCTCTATATACATGAAGATGGATCGATCTTGAAAAATACTCCGGAGACTTTCCAATTCTGGCAGGATTTTAATTCCCATCTGATTGCATCCAATCCTGAGGCGTTTGCCGTGGGAGAAGCTTGGGAGCCGACGGAAATCGCCCTGCAGTATGTCACCAACAACCGGCTCGGATACGTCTTTGAGTTTGATCTGGCGCAGGCCATCCTGGATGGAGTGAACAATGCCAACGCAGCTCCAATCCTCTCTCACATGCAGGCCGTATATGATGAGTATCCGTTTTTACAGTTCGGGACATTTCTGACCAATCACGATCAGAACCGTGTAATGAATGTCTTGAACCGGGATATCCATAAAGCCAAAACAGCCGCCTCACTTTATTTAACACTGCCTGGTATTCCCTATCTATACTACGGCGAAGAGGTGGGTATGCTTGGACAAAAGCCCGATCCCGATATTCGCCTGCCGATGCAGTGGAGCAGCGAACCAAACGCAGGATTTACCGATGGTTCGCCGTGGCGAACGCCTAATTCCAACTTCACCCATTACAATGTGGAGGTGATGGAAGAGGATGAGAACTCGCTGTTGAATCACTATAAAGATCTGATTCAATTCAGAAATCAAACCGAGGCATTTCAGACGGGAGAGTATGAAGCCGGAGTTTCATCAGAAGATGGCCTGCTGACCTTTCTGAGAGGTACACCGGGTGGTTTTCATTACTTTGTAGCCATCAATCTTACTTCGGAACCCATCGAAGGTGCATCGGCAGAGTTTTCCAACTACTTTTTCAGCGACATCGATTCCAATACGGGTTGGGTTGGAGAAGTAGTGTTTGGCGGTGAAAATAGCAGCAGCGAGGAATTCTCAGCACGAAATGCTGGACAAGGGGAGGCGCAGAGGCAAACTATAGAGATGATATCCGTACCCCCTCATTCCATCACAATTGTTGCTTTTGAGAATTTGCCTGCCAGTAAGAAAAAACCAAAATGAGCCGAACTATTCAAGATGATTGCTAAACCCTCTCAAGCTATTATACACCTTAACAGAGTCCATCGCTTCCTTCACATCATGTACCCTTAGTATATCCGCCCCATTCATCAGGCAGTGATAATGAACCGCAATGGTACCTGTCAGGCGATCCGAAGCCGGACGGCCATCCAAAATCTGACCGATCATCGCTTTTCTGGATGCTCCAACCATAATCGGCACCTTTAGTTTTTTGAAGTGTGACAAGTTCGCAATCAGTTCCAGGTTATGTGACAATAATTTTCCGAAACCGATTCCGGGGTCGATGATAACCGTTTGAACACCCTTTTTTTTTAATTTTTGGATCACCTCCTCAAAAAAGGAGCCTATCTCGCCTATCAGATCAACGTAAGATGGATTCTTTTGCATTGTTTTGGGATCACCCTGAGAGTGCATTAAGATATATCCTGCGTTATATTTCGCACAAAGATCTGCAAAACGGGGCTCTTTGGTCAGGCCACTCACATCATTCACAATATGAGCACCTCTTTTCAATG
>JBBDJK010000008.1:3095-8720 GCA_040879905.1 Balneolaceae bacterium
GGCTCTTTGGTCAGGCCACTCACATCATTCACAATATGAGCACCTCTTTTCAATGCTTCATCGGCAACTCTGTATTTTGTCGTGTCAATGGAAAACAGAGTATCCGGAAATTTTGGAATGGCCTGTTCCATGACCGGTATCACGCGGTCGATTTCTTCTTGTTCACTCACCGGATCTGCTCCCGGACGGGTCGACTCCCCCCCGACATCGATGATCGATGCACCGGCATGAATCAACTTATCTACTTGTGCAATAGCTGCTTCAACAGATTGAAATTTACCTCCGTCAGAAAAGGAGTCAGGAGTTGTATTCAGGATTCCCATTACAATGGGATGGTTCGATTTGAAGTGCTGTTCTCTTAACTCTAAGGACAACTCAAATCTGTTCTTCATTCTCTGTTTTCTCAATTATTTCCAATTCAACTCAATTCAACAATTTTGGAATCTGCCTCATGGCTGGAAGCGCTTCCTGTATAAATTATTTTTACCGCTAATCTCTTAACATTTCTGCCAAGCTATCTAATCAGTTGACCTTTTCGGCCTGCTTGTTAGTCCCAATCTTCTTTCAGGAATTCCAGTTTATCCTCTTTTTCAGCCCACTCATCTGCAGTTGGAAGTGTATCCTTTGTTTCGTTGATGACATGATCTTCCCATTGTTCCGCAAGTCGTTCGTTCAGTTCAATATAATTTTCCCATTTTTCAGGTACTTCATCATCAGGATAGATCGCTTCGACCGGGCATTCCGGTACACATGCGTCACAATCGATACATTCAAGTGGATCTATTGTAAGAAAGTTGGGGCCCTCCCTAAATGCATCTACCGGACAAACGGCTGCACAATTTGTGTATTTGCAATTAATACAAGGTTCTGTTACTACGTATGCCATGAAATTAAGTGTGAATTGTTATGTTTATTATGAATCAAGAAGAGAACCATTTTATTTGAAATAGTGATAAGATGCAATTATTACTTCAGATTGTTTTCAGATTGGTTATTCTCAGTTTTCTCTGAATAAAAATTTTATCTGGTCCAGTTCTCCATCATTTTCAGCGGGTTCAATCTGCAACAGGTATGTCAACAGTTCATAAATATGAACACTTTCAAAAGCCGGAACCATTTCACCGGATTTAAAATCCGGGCCTGAGGCTGCAAAGAACGTTCTCATCTCAGGAGCCATATTATCATATCCATGAGTACCTGCAACCACACCTCGTTCTTCAAAAAATGGCCGGCTGGTAATGGTAAAACCCACATCAGCGATCATTATAATTTCCGGAATCCTATAGTGACTACTAAAATGAAAACGATCCGGCATTTCACCTTTTAGATATACACTATAAGAATAATTCTCTTCATTAGTTTTTAATGACTGATAAACCGATTCTGTTAATCCATCTAAAGGTTTGAGCATCCCAACAGGTGTCCAGGACATGATCTCTACATCATCCAGGTTGATCAAATCTTCAAGGAAAATAACATCTTCAGCAGTTGTTGAAGCCATCCCATGGTCAGAAACCAGTATGACATTCAGATTTTCAGCCAAACCCACCTCTTCAATTTTGGCCAATAAATATCCCAAAATGCCATCCATTTCCACAACAGCTTCATCCACTTCCTTTGAGCCGGGTCCGAAACGGTGTCCACGGCTATCCAAAAAACTGAAATAGAGAGTCCCAAAATCAGCCTGCACATTACCGGACGGGTCAAGCCAGGATATTACACTGTCTATCCGGGCTCTTTCCGGGATGGATCCATCATAATCAACCCATTTGGTTGAGTGTACGCCATTTATCGAAGCTTCAGATCCGGGCCAGAAAAAAGTACCTGCTGTTTTATCCTGTTTTTCAGCAGTTACCCAAATAGGTTCGCCACCCCACCATCTTTCGTCATTTGGTGAATTCTCAGGCGGACCATAACTGAAATAACCCTCTAATTCATGATCATAAAAACTGTTAGCAATAATTCCGTGATTTTCAACATATAAACCGGTTACAATCGACCAATGTGCGGGAAATGTGTTTGACGGGAAAACGGGTATTAAATATTCTGCCTGAACCCCATTTTCCAGAAAAGAGTCAAAATTGGGAGTTTCATTTCTCTCCAGATACTCATTCATAAACCCATCTATGGAAATAAGCAGTACGGGATTGGTATCAGAATTTATTCGGGATGCGTCTAATGATTCTGAATGATCACAATTGTTTAACCCAAAAAATAAAATGGATAAAACACCGAAAATGATCTGTGTTTGAAGCCTTTTCATGATCCTATATTTTTTTTATAAGTTAAAAAAAAAGAAGAGGTGAATTCACCTCTTCTTTTCATAAATCCACTATTCAAGAACTTTTAAAACTTATATCGAACAGTAAACTGCATCTGCCATCTTGAACTAAAATCACTCACGTTAAAAATTCTATCTTCGGTGACATTTTCAGGATCAAAATTTATGACAGGTTTTCCGATATCAGCGCTTGTCACTCCCAATCCGGGATTGTCGGCAATGAAATCATCATTCACGTACTGTAAAAAATCAACTGCACGATAGTTGTTATATGAAACTCCTTTCCGTACTCCCCAATCTGAATTCAGAAAGTTCAGGAAATTAATCATGCTGACCCCAAACTCGAGAGATTGGCCGTTAATTGTGTTGACTTCCTGAGTGACTTTAAAATCAAGGAAATTTGTCCAAGGCTCACGAGCTGAATTTCTGTCTACAAATCCACCTCTGAAGTCACTCAGTGAACTTTCGCCTGAAATCCACTCATCATATTGATTCCAGTTGTTGCCGGGTACAATTTGGCCTCCAGTGACATCTACCATCACGACTTCATCCTGATTTTGAGGTACATACAGAAGATCGTTATCAAATCTACCATCACCGTTTGCATCTCCATTATAAATCCAGCTTAAAGGAGAACCTGAGCGTCCATCATAGATCAGTGAAAAAGTAGTAGCCAGGCGGTTAGACCACTCTGCTCTGTAGGATGTAATTGCAAGAAAACGGTGTCTTCTTTCAAAGTCAGCCGTACCGAGCTCAGCATTATTCACATCCACATTCTCATTATACTGCCAGTTTGAAATGGCCCGGCTGGAAGTACCGTTGTTAACATTTTCAGCACGGTTTAATGTATAGGCAACTCTCGTATATAAGCCGAAGTCAAAGTTTTTCTCCAATTCAGCGGTTACACTGTATTGATATCCTTTGTTACTGTTACTCAGCAGAAGTGCATTGGTGAATCTGGGGTCATTTCTAAAAATACTCCCGGATGCTGTACCAAAACGGCTATTGTAGAATATATTACCGTAAATTGGCCGGCCATGTGCAGAGGTAAACGATGCAGTTGTGTTAATATTTTGAAATACAACATCATTGATCGCACTTGAGTAAATACCTTCCAGAGTACCTCTAATGCCAAAAGGTAATTCCTGATCTACAGCTAAGTTAACTTTGAGAGATTGCGGGTACTTGAAATCATCTGCGAGTAAGTTAATTTCTGTTGTCTCAATAGGATCCAGAACATTGCTTGTAGCCGGTGTTGGCTGATTATCCGGATCGGGTGAAAACAGGCCTGTATAACCTCCAAAATTAGTCGGGGCGCTCACACGGCCATAATCAACACCTGTGTTGCTGTATTGATTTGAAATCCATACAAATGGTGGTGTTCCTGAAAAGATTCCAACCCCACCACGAACCTGGGTCGTTCTATTTCCTGAAACGTCCCAATTAAACCCAAAACGAGGTGCCCACAGGATCTGTCCGCTTGCAATTTTATCCGTTGAATAACCGGGAAATGCAGATGGAACATCAGGATTAAAGGATGGTGTATCCGGTAATACCGGTATATCAACTCTTAACCCGTAAGTAATTGTTAAGCTTGGGTTAACCAGCCATTTATCCTGAGCATAGAGGCCAAACTGCATTCCTGTAAAGTTTGCGGTTGGACTTCCTCCGGGCAACAGGTAACTGTGACTATACTGCTGAGGACTACCGGCCTCCAAAGCATCAATGCTGAAGAAGGTATAGTTACCAAAAGCATCCTGGACAAAAAGGTTATCAAACGTAAAAATTTGATTATTTGTGCCCAGTGTAAACTCGTGAGCTCCTTTGATGTAGGTAAAGTTGTTTGTGATTTCAATCAGATCCTGATCCAAACCATTCGCTTGCGAAAACCGCTCAACTCCGGCATTGATCCCACCAAATCCGCTTCTGTCAGTATCATACCGCATACTTACAGTAACACTTGGAAAACGTCCGGACGCAGGCACATCTCTTGAATCACGTATTGCCGTATAAACGACACGAGCTTCATTAAATGCATTATCACTGATTCTGCTTGTCAGTTCAGCAACAAACGATTTTTGATTACTGTTAAAATTATACTGTCTGTTACTGAATGTGTAGCTACTTGTACCCCTGCTAATTCCACGATTTGCTAACGCATCAACATAATTAAATCGAACACTCAACTTATTATTTTGGTTAATATTGTAATCCAATTTTGCCAAAATTTTATCGTTGTTTGTTTCTGTATCCAATGGGGATGTATAGGAACCCGGATCATATCCATATTGAGATTCTAATACGTTTTGAATACGATCAAATGTGGAAGCATTAAAGTCGATGACATTCGGAGCACCGCTCCCAAGAATTCCATTCGTAATAGGGCTGGTTTCACGTTTAAACTCAGCATTTACAAATAAGAATAATTTATCCTCAATGATGGGTCCACCGATATTTAATCCAATATAACGTTCTGAAAATTGTGGGAAGTCGCTTGATGTCTCTCCGTCAATTTCATAATTCCCGACAAAATTTTCATTTCGTGTTTGGAAATAAACGGATCCGGTATAATCATTCGTTCCGCTTTTTGTTACAGCGTTTATTTGGCCACCTGTAAATCCATTATTAGTTACATCAAATGGGGCGATATCTACATTAAACTCGGCAATCGCATCAATACTCAAAGGAGAACCGACCCCTGCCTGTGAACCCGGAGTTGCATCACCAAGGCCAAACACATCATTTAATGTTGCACCATCAACCAAAATATTATTGTATCGATCATTTGCACCACCAAAGCTATTTCCGCTTGTAACTTGTGGAGTTAAACGTGTAAAATCACCCAGCGATCTGAATACGGAGGGTGTTCTTTCAATATCAGCTGATGATATATTGGTTCTTGCACCGGTTCTGTCTCTATTAAAAACTTGATCGACAGTCGCTATTACAGAGATTTCATCCATTTCAAGTGCACCTTCTTCAAGAGTAAAATCTACAGTCAATCGTTCTCCCAATTCAATTCTGGCAATTTCCTTTATTTGAGAATTGAAGCCGATGAATGATACTCGAACTTCATAAGGACCACCAACCCGCACATTCCTGATTGTATAACGTCCGTCTGCCCTCGTTGAATTTCCATATGTTGTGCCGGTTGGAAGATGAACAGCAATAACATTTGCTCCCGGTAATGATTCCCCCTGAACATCAACAATCAATCCCTCAATGGAACCTGTTGTCACCCCCTGAGCCTGTAATGATTGTCCCAAGCCGACAAACAATACAACCAGAGTTACAATAAAAATGGATAAGTATCTTTTAAACATATTATTTGTTTTAGTTTGATT
>JBBDJK010000009.1:0-3176 GCA_040879905.1 Balneolaceae bacterium
GATTCATTATGTCGTGGTTTAAAAGAAAAGACAGCAATATTCAAACCAGTAAAAAGAAGGATATGCCAGAGGGGATCTGGATAAAGGTTCCTACAACAGGCGAGACCATTCATAAGCGTGAACTGGAAGATAATGTTTGGGTTGATCCGTTAAGTGGATACCATTTTAGGATTGGAAGTAAGGAGTACTTTTCATTTCTGTTCGACGACGGAAAATACAAAGAATTGGGTGCAAACATACTTCCAGCAGATCCTCTCGACTTTACTGATCGAAAAAAATATAGTGAACGATTGGTTCAAACACAGAAAAAAACAGGTCTGACAGATGCCTGCAAGGTAGGTGTTGGTAAATTGGATAAACTGGACATCGTTATCGCCTGTATGGATTTTGCATTTATTGGTGGCAGTATGGGCTCTGTTGTGGGTGAACGACTGAGTATTGCGATCGATCACGCCAGAGAGAATAAATTTCCATTGGTCATTATTTCACAATCGGGAGGTGCAAGGATGATGGAAAGTGTCTTAAGTCTGATGCAACTTGCAAAAACCTCTTCAAAACTGGCTCTTTTGGAGAAGGAGAAGGTTCCTTTTATATCCGTTATGACAAACCCCACAACCGGTGGAGTAACCGCCAGTTATGCTATGTTGGGTGATTTTAATATTGCTGAACCGGCAGCACTTATCGGTTTTGCAGGTCCCAGAGTGATCCGTCAGACTATCGGAAGAGACCTGCCGGAGGGGTTTCAAACATCTGAATACCTTTTAGAGCACGGTTTCCTTGACTTTATCGTTAAAAGGCCAAAACTCAAGAAGAAAATTGCACAACTTTTGCGTTTATTAGAAAAATGAGAATAAAAAAATAGAGAACAAATTTATATCAGCCTTCCGGAATTCATTTAATAAAGTTCATCCGTCAGATCCTGAAACCAAATAACCTAAAAGCTGACAGCTGAAAGCTGACGGCTGATAGCTGATAGCTGAAAGCTGAAAGTTGATACAAACAGATCATGAGATTCGCAGACTACGCAAAAATATATGTTACATCGGGAAATGGTGGCAGTGGAATGGCTCACTTTCGAAGGGAAAAATATGTTCCTAAAGGGGGACCCGATGGCGGTGATGGAGGCAAAGGTGGAGATGTGATTCTGAAAGGGAATACACAACTCAATACCTTATTAGATCTCCGTTACAGAAAATTTATCAAAGCACAACACGGTAAACCCGGTGCCGGTGCAAAAAAAACGGGTAAAGACGGTTCTTCGGAAATATTGGAAGTGCCATTAGGTACCGTTGTATATGACGCAGAATCCAAAGAAAGACTTGGTGAAATCACGGTAGATCAAGAAGAATTGATCATTGCCAGGGGAGGAAAAGGCGGACTGGGGAACTGGCACTTTCGCAGTTCGACCAATCAATCTCCACAACATCATCAGGTGGGTGAAGAGGGAGAAGAACGGACAGTGGAGCTTGAACTTAAACTGATTGCAGATGTCGGATTAGTTGGGTTTCCAAACGCCGGAAAAAGCACGTTACTCTCTGCTCTGTCAGAGGCCACACCCAAAATTGCAGACTACCCTTTTACTACTCTTGAACCGAATTTGGGTGTTGTGACATTTTCCGATTATCGCAGTTTTGTGATGGCCGATATTCCGGGAATTATTGAAGATGCTCATGAAGGGAAAGGGTTGGGGCTGCAGTTTTTAAGGCATATTGAGAGGAATAACCTCCTCCTGTTTATGGTGGGATGTGATACAAATATGAATGCCGAATATAGGGCATTGTTACACGAATTGGAGTCTTATCGGCCAGATCTGCTCGATAAACCAAGGTTACTTGCGATTACAAAAATGGACTTGAAAGAGGGGTACAAATTGGACGAAGGCGACGGAATTGAGGATGATGTGGATATCATTGAGATTTCATCGGCTACAGGCCATAATATTGATCAATTAAAAGAGAAAATCTGGGAGAAATTACAAAACATTGAAAAAGAGGAACCAATATAGAGCACTGCTTGCACTACAGAGAGTACCTGAAATAGGGGTTAGAAGAATTCAAATTCTTCTCAAAAGTAATAAGTCAGAAGATGCGAACGATATCTTCAGAATGAGTATACCGGATCTGATGCGTATCGAGAGTATTGGAGAGGGAGTAGCAAAAAATATTGTACAATTCAGTGATTGGGATGCGGTTGATCGAATTTTGGATCAAACTCATAAATTGGGTGCAAATCTGATATCCATTGAGGATGAAAACTATCCTCCTTTACTCAGACATATTTATGATCCACCTATACTGCTTTGGTTAAAGGGGAATCCGGAAAATTTGAGAACGGATGGGATTGCGGTTATTGGTACGAGAAGGCCGGGGAAATATGGATCTGATCAGGCTGCCTCATGGAGCCACAGAATAGCCGAAACCGGCCTTACAGTTAATAGTGGCCTTGCTTACGGTATTGATACGATTGCACACCGTACAGCCTTAGCCAGTGGTGGTAGAACGATAGCTGTATTAGGTTCCGGTATAGATGTGATCTATCCGGTCAAGAATAAACCGATTGTAGCCGAAATAATTGAGAAAGAAAGTACGGTTATCAGTGAATATCCACCGGGTACGGCTCCGGATGCCATTAATTTTCCGAGCAGAAACAGAATTGTAAGTGGAATGAGTCATGGCGTGCTTGTTATCGAAAGTGGCATAAAAGGTGGAAGTATGATTACGGCCAGATCAGCTTTGGATCAAAACCGGGAGGTTTTTGTGGTTCCACATCCATTGGGTAACCGGTTTGGCGAAGGGTGTAACTACCTGATCCGTACCGGACAAGGTAAATTGATACAATCAATGCAGGATATATTGGATGAGATCTCTCCGGGTGCGATGTCCGGTATATTAAATGCAAAACTTAAAGTGGCTAAGCCGGAAATGAAAGGGATAAAGTGGAAATCACTGGAACTTAGTGATGCCGAAAGCGAAATCTGTAAAATGATGTCCGAAAAAGAGATGCACATCGACCAAATCAGTAAAATGATTGGCAGGCCTGTTTTTACACTTCATCTTGATTTGCTCAGTTTGGAATTGCAGGGGGCAGTAAGACAAAAAGCAGGCAAATATTTTGAACTATGTTAATTCAGTGTTCGGTTTCGTTAAAAGAGCATTTCTAAAATGAGTATCTTCTAT
>JBBDJK010000009.1:3276-7088 GCA_040879905.1 Balneolaceae bacterium
TTTTATTCAACAGAAGCAAAAGTTATAATAACCGATATCATGATACGAGTTGAAGATGTCATACTGTCTGAAGATATTGCAACAGCAAAATTTGCCTGCAATGTATCCAGATGTAAAGGAGCGTGCTGTGTTGTTGGTGATGCAGGAGCGCCTGTTGACAAAAAAGAAATTCCAGTACTGAGAAAAGCATTTAGTCAACTTCAAAATAAACTGGATCCGGTTGCTGTTGAGATAGCACTGAAAGATGGCGTTATTCAGGGCGACTCAAATAAGGGATATGAGATAACATGTATTGAGACCGGTGAGTGTATTTTTGTTCAGAAAGATAGAAATGGAGTTGCAAGTTGTGCTATTCAAAATGCTTATTATGCCGGCGAGTTTGACTGGGAGAAACCAATCAGCTGTCATCTTTATCCGGTTCGGTTGAAACATATAGCAGGTTTTGATTATGCCAATTACGAATATATACCGGAACTCTGCTCGGCAGGCTGTAGAAAAGGAGAAGATGAAGGAATCTATCTTTCTGATTTTCTTGAAAGTGCGCTGGTTCGTCGATATGGCGAAAAATGGTATGCCGAATTCTTAAAAGCTTGTGATGAATTTAGAGTATATGAGCTAAGTTAATGCTGAGAACAGGACAACATTTATCGCAGAAACAGTCTTTACAACAAAAACTGTCCCCACAACAGATACAGTTTGTAAAGATGTTGCAGCTCCCAACGATAGCACTTGAACAACGGGTAAAACAGGAGTTGGAGATGAACCCCGTTCTGGAAGAAGCAGATCCGATTGTTGAAGAAATGATGCAGGAGGGTGAAGATGATTGGGATAAACCGGATGAAGAACAAAATGAAGAGAGTGAACCTGATCCCGTAGATCAAAATAGTGAAATAGATTGGGAATCATTTATTCACAATACAGAGTATGATGATGTCAATTATTCAACTTCAGCTTATAATGAGGAGTGGAAAGATCTGCCCGATCCTTATCATGAATCCCTGCTCGAGGAGTTGGAACAGCAAGTATTGATGCTCGATTTGGATGACGAAGAGCTGCTGATAGCTGATCAGATTTTGGGATCGCTGGATGAAGATGGATATTTCAGAAGAGATTTGGATGCAGTTGTGGATAATATTGCATTTAATCACGGAATATTGGTGGATGTGAGCCAGGTGGATGATGTGAGAAAACAGATACAACGACTGGATCCGGTAGGGATCGCATCCACAGATTTGAGAGACTGTCTGCTTTGTCAGGTAAAATATTTTAAAGGAGAGCCAGTACTAAAAGAACTTACAACAGAGATTCTTGATAAGGAGTGGGATGCCTTTGAAAAGAAACACTTTGATAAGCTCAAAAATCGATTAAATATTGATGATCACAAACTTAAAAAAGTTTTTGAACTGATTAAATCGCTAAATCCAAAACCGGGAGCCGTAACCCATCCTGACAGTGAAACCCAAAAGTATATTGAACCTGATTTTGAAGTCTACTTTGAACCGGATGATGAAATTACTGAGGGTGAAGGGGAGTTTTTAATTCGTCTCAATCATCGAAATGTACCCCCATTGCGTATTTCAAGTGAATATAAAACAATGTGGGAAAATCTGAATAAGGAAAAAAGTAAAGGAGGGAAGGCTCACGCCAAAAAATTTATCAAAGAGAAGGTAGAGTCTGCACAGTGGTTTATCGATTCTATTCGTCAGAGACAGAATACCCTCATGAAGACGATGAAAGCAATTGTTTCTCTACAGGAAGATTTTTTCAAATATGGTGAAGGACTCAAACCGATGATCCTGAAAGATATAGCTGAAAGAATCGAAATGGATATATCAACGGTTTCCAGAGTCGTAAATGGAAAATATGTTCAAACTGGATTTGGTGTATATGAGTTAAAATACTTTTTCAGTGAAGGTTTGGAAACAGAGAGTGGAGAGGATGTTTCAAGCAGAGAGGTTAAGAATTTCCTGCAATCATTAATTGATTCGGAGGACAAAAGGAAACCTCTCAGTGATCAGGCTTTAACTAAATTATTGGAAGAGAAAGGGTATAAAGTGGCTCGCAGAACGGTTAGCAAGTACAGGGAAAATCTTCAGATACCCGTAGCCAGGCTCAGAAAACAGATCATCTAAAAAGATGACTGGATTTTCAGTCAAGCGCTGATAATTGATCCAATTAGATCAGAGTATCTTCGCAAAAGATATTGGCCGGTCGTCATTTTGTGTGTTTTTTGAGTATCTCTATCTCTGATCAATGGATCTGTTCCTCACCTTTTAAGGCAACCAATAGGCCAATCTGACAGGTTCAAAAATAGAAGGAGTTAAGAGTATCATAATGATCAATGCAGAGATGAACACAAAATAAATGCCTACCGTCAATAAAATGTATGATATTTTGAAGGAATCCATGAAACGCGCACCATTTATGGCCGCAATATTAAAACTGAAAAACCAAACTGAAAAGTAAATCAAGGTCAGGATGATAGGCCAATTTTGTCCCCCTCCCATCTGATAAATTAAAACAAGTAATGTCATTACAATGAGGTTTATTATAAAAGGCCATACGTATAGATTTACAGCTTGTGCAATCATTCTCATGCTCTTGTTAAAAAGATAAATCCAAAAAATTGAGATCGTATGAAAGGTGGCAGCAAAGATAATTCCAATCATAAACAAGCTAATCGATTCATAATTAGATATGATCAAATAGGGAAAGTAATGTGACAATACATCCAATCCATTTTTCCCGAAAAACATGAATGATGCTGTTTGGAAAAAAAGTGCAGAAACAAATATGTGCAAAAGTACCATATAGAGACCATCGGCCAGATTACGATTTCTGTTCTCAATAACATCGATAACAAAAAATCTATGACTCAAAAAATAACGTGAACAATTATCCATAAATAAAGGCCTGTATCGGTATAAAACTGCGAAAAACATCCAGATCATGAGCAATAAAATGATAGGCCAATTCGGTGAGGGTAAAAAATGCGTTTGATTGGGTAGAGGAAATGATTGGTGTTTACCATTGATATATGAGGAAAATATAATATCCATATCCGGATATCTATCCAAGAGATCAAAAAACCATTCGGCCGGAATGATAATGATTGGCTCATCGGTTTCGATAGTTGCATTAAATAATCTCTCCAGCCTCTTTAGAGACTCTGTCAAATTTTCGGATGGTTTGAAGTTGATTACATTGTCAGCTAATGCAATTTCGGGCAGTTCGTTCGTGTAGGTGACTGATACAAATCTGAAAGGTGACTTAACTGCCGGTGCTGACTGCCTATGAGTTTGATAGTAGAGTGGTCGTTCTGCAATTGTTAACAGCGTATCAGCAATAATGGACGCGGTTCTGAAAAATAGCTCGGATTGTTCATCTGGGTATTGAAATAGATTAATTGCAGCAATTTTTTCCGGATAAACATGATCAACTTCCTGAAAGGAGTGGATCGCCCTTTGGGCTATTGCACGCCATTCGTTTGTCAATTGAGATGGAGTTGAATAGATTTCATCAATTGTGAGTAACAGAAAGAAGGAGTCTATGGAGAGATTATTCAGTTGTGCAGGTGCAGATATTTCGAGTAAGTTGATCCCAATATTATCTACACGATCCAACATCTCAGATGTAACAGGAGTTACACCTTCATTAACAAAACTAAGGGCAATGCGATTTTCGCTTTCGGCACCTCTTTCTTGCCCCATATCTGATGTGGGGTTTGGCTGAATGAACCATAATAAGAGCAGATAGATCAATAGCTGCAAATTGGCTGGCTGTTATTTTTTAATTTCAACAGTACGTTCAAT
>JBBDJK010000009.1:7188-8717 GCA_040879905.1 Balneolaceae bacterium
TGGTTCAATATTTTAATGTCAGTTTCGTCAAGTTGATGTGCCATAGGTATCTCATTATCCCTAATAATTCAAGTTATCATTAAAAATAGCCTAAATAAATTAGGAATACAATGGAATAGGTGGATTACTTCACAAAATAGTTTAATAAATGAAGGGTTGTTCTGAGAAATAAAATTTCAATCGTTTTGATTCTACTTGTATCTTTGAGAAAATAAAATAGCAACATCGATTTAACTATATAATGCTTGATATAAATTTCATTCGTGATAATCGCGAAATTGTTAAAAAGGGGATGATTAATAAGGGAGAAAAAAATGCCGATGCCGTAGATGCGGTACTCGAAAAGGATGAAGAGTGGCGTAACCTTGTTACAAAAGTTGGAAATCTTCGTGCCGAGAGTAACAACCGTGCGAAGCAGATTGGACAACTGATGGGACAAGGTAAAAAAGATGAAGCCGAAAAGATTATAAATGAAACGGGCCGGACCAAGGAGACGATCAAAAGTTTAGAAAAATCTTTAGAAGCGATTCAAAAGGAGCGCGACGATTTATTATATCAGATTCCAAATGTTCCTGATGAATCTGTGCCTGTAGGACATACTGAAGAGGATAATGTCGTTTTTTCCACCTGGGGTGAACCGAATGAAGAGGAGTGGAGATTACCGCACTGGGAACTTGCGGCTGATAAAAAGTGGATCGATTTTGATAGAGGTTCAAAAGTGGCCGGTGCAGGATTTCCATTTTATGTGGGACATATGGCGAGGCTTCAAAGGGCATTGATTAACTATTTCCTTAATGAAGCTATTGAAAATGGATACACTGAAATACAGACCCCCTATTTTGTGAATGAAGCATCAGCTCGTGGGACCGGACAGATTCCCGATAAAGAAGACATGATGTATACAGTTCCCCGGGATGGATTTTTTGCTATTCCGACTGCTGAAGTTCCGGTAACCAATTTCCATCGGGATGAAATCTTTGAAATGGATAATCTCCCGGTCTATTACACCGCTTACACACCATGTTGGCGACGTGAAGCCGGTAGTTATGGTGCAGATGTTCGAGGGCTGAACCGTTTACACCAGTTTGATAAAGTGGAGTTGGTGAAATTTGTACATCCTGATCATTCTGATAGTGAATTGGAAAGTTTGAGGGAGTATGCAGAATCACTGCTTCAAAAACTTAAATTGCCATATAGAACCCTGCTGATGTGTACCGGTGATATGGGATTTACTCAGACCAAAAAGTACGACCTTGAAGTTTGGAGTCCCGGACAAAAAAAATGGCTGGAGGTGAGCTCCTGTTCAAATTTCGCCTCTTTTCAGGCTCGCAGAATGCAACTTCGATTCCGGAATGAAAAAGGTAAAACGGAGATCATGCATACCTTAAATGGTTCCGGCCTTGCACTGCCTCGTGTGGTCGCTGCCATATTAGAAACATACCAAACCGAAGCAGGAGATCTTGAGGTACCGGAAGTACTGGTTCCGTATATGGGAACGGAAAAGGTTTAGAGATCAGAGATCAGAGATC
>JBBDJK010000010.1:0-1555 GCA_040879905.1 Balneolaceae bacterium
CTTCAAGCCATGTCTGACAATCGATTCTGGAATCATAAATGGGCATTAGCTCTCATTGCACCGATATTGCTGGCGCTCTCTTTTCCGCCATTTAATGCCTCTATCCTGCAGATACCGGCTTTTATTCTTTTATTCCGTCTTGCTTTAATTTGTGAAACCAAAAAAGAGGTGGTGTATTATGCTTATCCTTCCTTTGTTTTATGGAACCTCTTTTCGACCTACTGGCTGATGATGGCAACTGTCGCGGGCGGTTTGGCTGCTATATTGGCCAATGCAGCGATCATGTTAATACCCCTGCTGATTATTCGCCAATTATTCAATTCAAAATTCAATCCCATTCTGTCCTCATTTTTTGCGGCCGCAACCTGGGTCAGTTATGAATTCCTGCATCACAACTGGGATCTGGCCTGGCCTTGGTTAACATTGGGAAATGGATGGTCAAACCTGACCGGCGTCATACAATTTATTTCATTCACAGGTGTTTTTGGAATATCATTTTGGGTGATCCTCTCTGCTTCGCTTTTTTACTTTTGGATTGAACATCAAACAAAAAAACGTTTGTTAACAGCGTTTATCATCTTCTTCATATTCCCGTTGATGTCAGTACTCACCCTCGTTACCATGAACATCAGCAAGGGAGAACCGGTTGAAGTAGCGATCGTTCAGCCCAATTCAGATTCATACCAGCCGTATGGCGGACACCCAAATATTCACTCCCTGATCGATAAACTGTTGAACCTGTCAAACGAGGCCAGAACGGACCGTACCGACTTGATTATCTGGCCGGAAAATGCTCTTGATACCATGTTAACGATCGATAGCCCACTTTTTAACAAGATCCGCGATTCGTTACAGGTTTGGGATACCCATTTAATCTCAGGTGCCGGTTTTTACGACTTTTATGATACTGATGAGGATCAACCTCAGGTATATCGGGAAACGGCCGGCGGGCGGGCGTATAATATCTACAACTCTGCTCTCTATTTCCAGAATTCTAAACCAATTGAAGTGTATCGAAAAGGTGAACTGGTTCCTATTGTGGAACGATTCCCATTTGTTGAATTTTTTCAAAAGGCAGACCTGTTTGGCTGGGTAAATTGGCCGGATATTGCCAATTATGGAAGGGGTACAACGGCTGATTTATTTGAAGTCAATCATCTGAAAACTCCTGCATTAATCTGTTATGACTCCATATTTTCCGGATGGGTCAATCAATTTGTCAATGGCGGGGCCGATTTCTTAACGATCATTACCAATGACGGCTGGTGGGGCGATTCCCATGGCCACACTCAACATTTTGCTTTCGCTCGTTTGCGAGCGATTGAACATCGCATGTGGATTGCCAGATCTGCCAATAATGGCATATCTGGCATTATCTCACCGGATGGAAAAGTTCAGGTCAAAACCGAATTCTGGACGGAAGATACTTTTCACTTTACCATTTACGGGAATACCCATCCAACATTTTACAGCCGCTATGGAAATTGGATTGGATATTTGAGTTTAATCATTTTAGCTATCGGCATTGTAGCAGAATACAAAAGGCAGATTGGAG
>JBBDJK010000011.1:0-1543 GCA_040879905.1 Balneolaceae bacterium
ATTTCTGAAGATGTACTACTTCTTATGATATGACCGCTCCCTCTTTGGGTTTGCCTGTGCCAATGGGATTTGAAGGATCACTGCACCACTCAAACCATCCGCCGTCGTAAACCGAAGCTTTGTCCCAGCCCATCAGCCAGGCATTCATAAAAGCTTCGCTGCCGCGCCACCCGGTTCCGCAATAAAATGCTATTTTCTTGTCGGGGGTGATGCCGGCTTCTCTCCACTTCTTTGCAATTTCCGGGTATTCACGAAAGGTATTGTCAAAATTCCGGTAATTTTCCATGTGATAGGCATCGGAACCGCAATTTCCGAAAACAGCACCGGGGATGCGGCCTTTTTTCTCTATGTAATGGTAGCCGCTGCTCTTTCCTATGAATTCTTCCCAGCTTCGAATGCTCACCAGTTCTGCACCTTCGTTGGCTATATATTCTTTGGCCTGCGGGGTATCAATCATCAGGTGTGGACGACCGGGAATAACTGTTCCAAAGCTATTAACCGGCTGTGGTTTATTTGTCTTGGTTTCAATTTCGTAGCCTGCCCGCTCCCACACTCCAATACCCCCATTTAATATTCGTACATCTTTTACACCGGCATACAGCATCAGTGCGGCACAGCGAATGGCACCCAAATGTCCGGCACTTTTACCGGGAAATTTCTCCTCATTGAAAACGGGAGCAGAAAATCGGCCATACACAATTACCGTGGTATCGTTGGTGATTCCGAGAGATGTCAGTGTGGCTTCCAGCTCTTTCGGCGTTCTGCGGTTCCAGGTCTCTGTAGTCTCTAACGAATTCGTATCAAGAGCAATCGCACCGGGTATATGCCCTTTTTGATAATCTTCTATATGATCGTAATGTGAGTGACAGATCACAAAATGTTCATTGTCATATTCAGGTGGATTTTGTCCATTTAAAAGCTGCATCAGCCACTCGGGATATACAAGGTGCTTGTATCGCTTTAGTTGCTCGAGCGGACGTGCTTCGTCCTTAACCCATTCATCTACAAAATGATTATAGATTGTAACCTGTTCAAACCCAAGCTTACCCAATTGTGTGGCCATCTGTCCGGTTTCATCACTATCATAACCATACAATATTATGGGTTTGTTTTTATTAACCTGTTTCTCCTCCAACACCTCTACCCAGTCCATATACTGTGTCCATTGAAGCGGAATACTTTTTGCGCCGGGTATATGTCCGCCGCGGAGTTCGCCCCTCAGACGCCATCCGTTGTATGCCGCAATGGGGCGGATATCAACAAGAGACATTTCATGTTCTTTTAACTTTTTTTCCAGATGGGATGTTGAAACCTTTGAAATTCTCATATTGTAGTACGATATATTATGGAAAAATTTAAATAATTATTTTTATTCAATATATAACCTGAAACTGTTCAAATAAGTTACTCTTTTATTGTCTAAGTTAAACAAATAAGTGCAACAATAGAGTCGAAACTTGGGGGCATGCACCTCAAGTTTCGGCCAAGTGGTTTATATATGTGTTTTTATGAAAAAATACAAACAGCGTAGCCCGGTGAGGAA
>JBBDJK010000012.1:0-1534 GCA_040879905.1 Balneolaceae bacterium
CTAATTCACTGCACCGGAATCTTAATATAACTTCCTGCTTCAATAACGTCATCCAGATATACCTGATTCACAATAGCAAGTTCTTCAGGCGTGATATTCATCGGCAGGGATTGTGGAAGAAGATCCCTGAATGTGCGATTGTTGGCAACCCGGACAACTTGTAATCGAACCGGTTTAATATTCAATATTCGCTGATCAGTTAATCGATCAAAAGCATGGGTTGTAGTAGTAAAATCAGATCTATAGGCATCTAATTTACTCAACTCTGTGTAGTTAAGGAACCTGAAGATATTTCCTTCATACTCCAGTGCATAAAGATGTACGCCAAGTTGATTATCACCATCCGTTACCGTAAAATCTGCACGATATGCAGGGAAACCGCTGTTTGTCGTAGTAGAGCCCTGATCACTCGTCTCTACTTCATTGTTTTGCAAAAACTGCTGCACCGACTCCCTGGCTGTTGCAGATTCTGAATCTAAGCGAAGTATCATAACTGCATCTTTCTCCGGACTGATCAAAATCACCTGTGAAGGCTGATTGACCATTTGCCAGCCGTTTGGAATCGGAAAACGAAACTTCATCTCAGGATGATAAAAGGTACTATTCTCTTCATAACCGTTTCTTGGATTATCACCAAAGATCATACCATCAATCATGTCCAAATATTTTTCTGAGTTGCGAACGGTTTGAGTAAACCCCTTTTCTCTCCATTCCTCTGCCATAATGGGTATCTGAAGTTCTCTTTCTCCGGGATCCGGGTGGGTTGATAGCAGGTTTGGCAGGGATTGGCCGGAATTATCGGATATTCTTTTTAAACTTGTAAAAAATGCAGCTCCCTCTTCAGCCGCAAACCCTGTTTTTGCAGCATATTCAACACCTAATTGATCAGATTCCCTTTCATGACTTCGACTGTAACTTAAAAATATCAGTTGTGCAGCCTGTCCACTCAGATTCAGAATCGTCTCACCGGGCAAACCAAGCAACTCCTGTCCCAAAACAGCCCCACCAATGACCACCAGTTGCCCGACAGTCTGTTGGAAGCCTCTTTGTGATGCATGCCTTGCCGCAACGTGCCCAATCTCGTGACCCAACACAACCGCTATCTGTGCCTCATTATTCATGTGTGCCATTAAACCCCGTGTTACATAGACAAAGCCACCGGGCAGTGCAAAAGCGTTTATAACCGGACTATCCAGTATTCGAAAAGTAAATTCCGTTTCACGGTACTTAGCTGGCGTGTCTTCGGCACGCATATGACTGTTTTGAAGGACCTCTTCACTCATGTTTACGATATACTCATTCAGACTATTATCCTCATATATTCCAAACTCAGCAACAATCTCTTTGTCGACCTCATTACCGATACTCACTTCCTGTTCCCAAGAATATCCGTAAGCACGTTTTGAGCCTGTAATAACACTTTCCTGAACAACACATGAAGATGTCACCATGAGAATGACCATCATGTGTATTGAGTATTTGATTAAACGTTTCATAATGTCAGTAATTTAAGTATGGAATCGTAAAGTTACGT
>JBBDJK010000013.1:0-8470 GCA_040879905.1 Balneolaceae bacterium
AAATGAATCTCCTTGGAGTCTGCTTTTTATTTGATGAGCTTCCAATATGGTTTCGGATGCATCAGAAAAACTGTTTCGAATACCCAGATCTTTCCCCGGAGCACTCCCTTTTTTGAATGCAATGATGGGTACAAACTCCCGGGTATGATCCGTACTATCATCAGCCGGATCATTTCCATGATCACCCGTAATCAATAACAGGTCGTCTGATGTCAATTTTTCCACGATCTTGGGTATGGCCCTGTCGATCTCTTGTAAACATTCGGCATAACCTATTGGATCTTGTCTATGACCATAAAGCTGATCTGTATCAATCAGGTTCACAAACGTAAAACTATCCTGAATATTTGCACTCATCAGACTGAGCAATTGGGATATTCCTTCTGCATTTCCATTTGTACGACGATATTGATCAAATCCTTGTTCTGCAAACAAATCAATGATTTTCCCGATTGAATAGGTTTTAATACCCCCATCCTGAAGACAAGTCATCAAATTGGGTTCAGGAGGGTTCAATGAGTAGTCATGACGATGCTCCACCACCCTTTCAAATGAACCGGGATCTCCTTTAAACGGCCTGGCAATCACCCGGCCTACTGCGTGTTCACCGGTCAACACTTCATTTCGGGCAAATTTACACCAATCATTCAATTTATCAATCGATACAACATCCGTATGACATGCAACCTGAAAGACACTGTCGGCAGATGTGTACACAATCGGATACCCGGTACGAACATGTTCATTGCCATAATCTTCAATTACTTTCGTGCCTGAATAAGGTGCATTGCAGAGCACTTCCTCTTCACCAATACCACTACAAAATGACTTAATGATCGTATCCGGAAAACCTTCTGAATAGGTAGGAAATGGTTTATCCAGATGGATACCTGCCAGCTCCCAGTGCCCTGTTGTAGAATCTTTACCGGCCGACCTTTCTCTCATTTTGCCATACGATGCCATGGGTGAATCAACGGGCATAATCGATTCAAAGTGCCGGATATTTCCTAAACCGAGTTTCTCCAGATTGGGTAATTTTACCCGGCTGATACGACTTACATTACCGAGCGTATCCGCATTCGAATCTCCGTATAAGTGAGCATCTTCCTGGGCACCCACACCCAATCCATCTATCACAACAAGAAAAGTTCTGCTCATGCTCTCTTGGTTACATATTAACGAATGACGTATCCCTGTTGGAGATCGCCATATTCAATGCCTGTTTTGCATCCAGTACAATCTGATCTGCATCCTGTTTATCATCGTCCAGTTTTATAAAACCTGCTTTAATACGGACCTCCACCCTTCTTTCGTCACCTAAATCAAGTTTATTTTTCAAATCATCAATATTGGTATCAAGCCAACCTTTGTGATCATCCTCAGAAGTACCGCTGATCATGTATGTGAACACGTAATCACTGTTGTATCCGATGATGCCATTATATCCCAATCTTGATGGATTAATAGCTTTTACCATAAGACGCTGAAGTTTTTTCAAATCCTCCAGCCGGTATTTGCTTCGTAGATCTGTAAGGTTATCAATACCGATCATCCCAAACCATGTATGATCCTTTTCAGACTTAGGCCGATGAATTTGCTGCTCCAGGTTTAATCTCCAAAGATCTTCATTAAAATTTCCAAATTCTGTTGTAAACAGATCCATTTCCGGCGGCAAACTATTCATTTCAGATTTTATGGAAAGTGCAGCCACCCGGGCTAAGTTATTTAATTGATGTTTGACAGATTCTTTAAAGATCAGTGGATTTTTGTCGTAGGTGATGACAACAGCATGTCTTCTGCCTTGAATCAACATGGGTATGGCATAAGTGGCACCATCCGTTCTTAACTCTGACGAAGAAATCCTTTTGGGGTTTTGATTAAAATGGATGGAAAAAAGTGGTTCCCCTTTCTGTAGTGCTTCATACGCAAGAGACTTTTCCTCTACCATAAGCCCCATATCAGGAGATTTTGACGCCAATGAGGATCGTAAAACAGTCACCCAGGTATTCATACCCCGTACCGCTACAACAATCCCACCTGTTGGAAGCAATTTCTGCATCTCGACAATCATCTTATTGATGATATCAACAATTCCCTGATTAATGGTAAATACCTTCAACGAGTCATCGTAATCAGCCCATTTTTGTTCATCTTCATACAGATCGGTTAACTCCAGATAGGTGTTCAGCACATTCACATGGGCGTTGTTATAGGCAGATAAAATCGGCTCTAACGCATCAAGCGGAATAGGATCTTCTGTTTCGAGAACGGTTAATGCGACCGTTTCCCCGTTATTTTGAAAGGGGATAATGGTCAAATAGTTAATGGCTGCCTGATCAAAATAGTGTTGCAGCAGGGATCTGTCTATATCCCTGCCCACTTTCAGTTGGTTGGTCCCGGCTATGTTTTTAAAATCATCTAAAAAGTACTTATCAAAAGCGACCCGGTCTTTGAACATGACGTTTGGATACTTCGTCTTGGACGTCTCCAACACAAATTGCTGTCTCTTTCGGTTCACCCAATAGAGATAACCTGTCTGTGCTTCGGTTGCTTTACATAGCAACTGGAGAAGATTCTCCATAATATGTTTAAACTCAAAAAGTGCTTTCTCTTCTCTATTTGTATTCATATAGAATTTATCTTTCAGTCTATTGCAATCATAATGGAAAGTAAATTATTCAATTGAATCTGCCAACTCTTCTGCATCAGATACCATTTTTTCGAAAAGGTTGAGCCCGTTTTTCCAAAATCCGCTATCTGTTATATCGAGGCCCATTTTCCCGATCAATTGGTGAGGCCAATCTGACCCCCCTGCCGATAACAACGTCAGATATTTTTCCGCAAACTGATCTTTATCTGATTTCTGATACAGATCATAAAGTGCCAATACCAGCAACTCCCCAAATGCATAGGCATAAACATATCCGGGTGTATGAAGAAAATGCGGGATGTAGCACCACCAAAGTTTATACTCATCTGTGATCGTAACAGAATCACCATAGAGATCGGTTTGAGTTTCGATCCACAATTCAGAAAACCGATCCGTCGTCAGTTCACCTTCCGCTCTTCTTGCCGTATGTATACTCTCTTCAAAACGGTTCATCGCTACTTGCCTGAAAACGGTCGCTATGGTATCATCAATTTTACTGATTAACAAAGCCAGTCGTTCTTTTGGATCGTCTAAAGCGTCCATCAAACGCGTAAAAACAAGCATTTCGCCAAAAACGGATGCCGTCTCCGCCGTTGTGAGGGGTGTTGACGACTGCAATTCGCCCTGAGAAGCGGCTAAAACCTGATGGACTCCATGCCCCAGTTCGTGAGCAAGCGTCTGAACATCCCGTAACCTTCCATCATAATTCATCAATACATAAGGGTGAACATCCGTAACCGTACTGGCAGAATAGGCTCCCCCTCGCTTACCCGGTTTGATGGCTGCATCAATCCATTCATTTTCAAAAAATTTCCCGGCAATTCGTTTCATCTCCGGGTGAAAATCGCCATAAGCTTCCAACACCATCTCTTTGGCTTCCGGCCATTCCACATGTTTACCGGTTTTTGAAATGGGAGCATATCTGTCATAATCGGTTAGCTCATCCAGTTGCAGAAGCTTTTTTTTGAGTTTGTAATATCGCTGTACAGCCGGATACGAATCCGTAACCGCTTCGATGAGTGCATCTACTGTTTTATTATCCGTTTGATTTGATAGATTTCTTGACGAGATCCAGCTTTCATAATTTCGAAGTTTATCATTTGTGTACTTGTCAGCAAGTATCGTGTTAAAAATGAATGTAAGTTGACGCGATAAAGAACGGAATGTTTTTGTAAGTGATTGATGAGCCTTCTCTCTCAATTCCCGGTCTTCACTGTGCAGCTTGCTTAAAACCTCCTGCTCCGACAACTCCTCACCATTCAGTTCAAATTTTGCAGAACCTAACGTTTCATCAAAAAACCGGTTCCAGGCAGAGCGTCCGGTAACGGATTTGGCACTCATCACTTTCTCTGCGTCCTCCGAGAGTGTATGCTTTTTATATAACCTGGAAATCTCCAGATAGTGTCTCCACCCTTTCATCTGATCAGAATTTATGATCCGGCCGGCCTTTTTATCATCCATTTGAAGCCATTCTACATTAAAAAAGACCAGATTTTGACTCACCTCAGATCCAAGTTCATTAGATTCCTGAAGATTTTTCCCCAGTTCGGGGTTTTCAGTATCGGTTGACCAATAGAGATAAGCATACGAACCGATTCTACCCATTAATCGAAGGATCACTTCATAGGAGTCAAATGCCGTTTTAAATTCGGCCGGTTTGAGTTGCGCAACCCTGCCCCGGTACTGTTTATTAAATTTCTGAGAGAGAGCTTTAACCTTTTTCTTATCTGATGATAATGCAGGATGACTCAGTGAAGGATATAGATCTGATAAATCCCAATGAATATTCTCTGCTCCTGTTTTGATTTTATCCGCTTGATTCGTCACAGTTTGATGATTTTATGATTTTGATATTGAATGATTGATGAACTAAAAGGGTTGTTAATCAGTAAAATGCCGGCCGTCTATTTGGATTAGGCCATTAACTATCAAAGATAAACAAAGAACCGGATCAATAAATTCTCTTTTCTGATTTAAAAATTCTGCCTAACATCACAAATTTCATCGTATATTATGGTAATAATCCTTAGTTTCTTTCATCTTTGTAAAACTGAATGAACAGACGAATACTCTTAGATCAATCTGTAAACAGTGGATCTAATGACCGTACAATTTCAGAAACCATAATGATTCTATTTCCAATCTGAAGACCCTACAGTTTTGAAATCACTTGAAGCCGTATTTGGACCCAACGCTGCGCTTGTTGAAGAGCTTTACAAACAATATCAGGATAACCCGGAATCTGTACCGAACCACTGGAAATCATATTTTGATGAAATTGAGGGGAAAACTTTAGAGCCACCCTCTGCTCCTGATACCAATGGTGCTCCGGTCGTTGCAAAAAAACCGGACGTAGAAAAAGAACCCGAACCTGAACCTAAGCCAAAGCCTGAAAAAAAAGAGGCCCCGGATGCTGTTGAACCGATCGTCCCGGAAAGTGCTGAACTTGAAAAAATCAAAGGCGTAGCCTCCAAAATTGTAGATAACATGGACGATAGTGTCTATGTACCTACAGCTACTTCCCTGCGGGTACTGCCTGTTAAAATGATGACGGAAGATCGCGCATTGATCAACTCCCATCTTTTACGAAAGGGTAAACCAAAAGCGTCTTTTACACATCTCATTGCATGGGCGGTTATACAGGGATTAAAAGAATTCCCAAATATCAATTCTTATTATGTCAACAAAGATAATCAGCACTACCGTGTGATACCTGAAGGGGTGAATCTGGGTATTGCGATTGATCTTGAAGGGAAAGATGGCTCCAGAAACCTTGTTGTACCGAACATCAAGGGAGTGGATAAAATGAATTTCAGTGAGTTTCTGTACGCGTATGCGGAATTAATTGATAAAGCCAGAAATGGAAAACTGGAACTTTCGGATTACCGGGAAACAACAATCAGCATTACGAACCCGGGTACCATTGGCACGGTTTCTTCTGTACCACGACTCATGAAAGGCCAGGGAGCTATTATCGCAACCGGTTCTATCAATTATCCGGCAGAATTTCAATCCATGGCGCAGGACGTGCTCAATCAACTGGGTGTGAGTAAAGTCATGACCATGACCTGCACCTACGATCATCGAATTATCCAGGGGGCTGAGTCCGGCATGTTCCTGTTGAAAGTCCACCAGCTCCTGAATGGCGAAGAGAATTTCTACACTCAGATTTTTAAAGATCTGGAAATCCCGTATGAACCTCTGCCATTTGGCGAAGACAAATATGAGGGGCTGCTGAGTGGCAGGGGCAATACACTTGAACAGGACCGGCGTGCAATTGCGGTTTGGCGTCTGATCAATATGTACCGGATGCGTGGGCATGTATTGGCAAATCTGGACCCGCTGGGAACGGAGCCCGGATTGAGTCCGGAACTGGATATTGAGTATTATGAGCTGACTTTATGGGATCTTGACAGGGAATTTTATTGTGATGGCCTCGGCGGTAAAAAAACCGCAAAACTAAGGGATATTATCCAGCTTCTCAGAAATACCTATTGCGGTACGATTGGGGCTGAATATATGCATTTGCTTGATCTCGATGAGAGAAAGTGGCTCAGAGAGACGATGGAAGAGACCACCAATACGCCTGACCTGATAAAGGATGATCGTCAGGAGATTCTGCATAAACTGAATCAGGCTATGGCATTTGAGCAGTTTTTACACCGTAAATATATCGGCCATAAACGGTTTTCACTTGAAGGCGCCGAAACAGTGATACCGATGATGCACTTTCTGATTGAACGGGCAGCCAAGAATGATATTAGTAAATTTTTCCTGGGGATGGCTCATCGAGGCAGGCTGAACATTCTGGTTAACATCATGAATAAACCTTATAAAAAGGTTTTTGCGGACTTTGAAGGAAATGTAGATCCGGCAACCATTCAGGGATCCGGAGATGTAAAATATCACCTCGGTACCAAAGGAATCTTTACAACCTCAGAAGGTAAAGAGATTGAATTGGAGCTATTGTCAAACCCAAGTCACCTCGAAGCCGTAAACCCTGTCGTGGAGGGTGCCGCACGGGCAAGTCAGGATCACTTTAATGGAGATCATGCACGTGACAAAATTGTCCCTCTTTTAATACATGGGGATGCCGCATTTGCCGGACAAGGTGTTGTTGCAGAGACATTGAATTTGTCTCAGTTAAGAGGATATGAAACCGGTGGAACGATTCACCTGATCATCAATAACCAGATCGGTTTTACGACATTGCCAAAAGATGCCCGCTCTACTGAGTATGCATCGGATCTGGCAAAAATGATATTGGCACCTATTTTTCACGTGAACGGTGACGACCCTGAAGCGGCAATCCATTCAGTCAACCTGGCACTCGATTATCGACAAAGATTTGAAAAAGATGTGGTGATCGATCTGATCTGTTACCGTAAACATGGACACAATGAGGGGGATGAACCCGCTTTTACACAACCCGGGCTCTACAAAGAAATTGATAATCATCCAACGGTAAGAGATATTTATCTGAAAGAACTACTGAGAAAAGGAGAGTTCACGGAAGATGAAACAGAATCCATTTTTGAAGAGTTTGGAGTTCTGCTCGAAGAGGCGTTTGAGAGTGCAAAAAGTT
The DNA here is from genome assembly GCA_040879905.1 of Balneolaceae bacterium. Classification (GTDB taxonomy): domain Bacteria; phylum Bacteroidota; class Rhodothermia; order Balneolales; family Balneolaceae; genus Rhodohalobacter. The sequence continues at coordinate 7,236 of JBBDJK010000013.1, forward strand.
CTCCGAGTCTGGAAGTAACAGATAAGATGCTCGACAGATCGGAAGAGAGTCAGAATGACCGTTTGGATTTTCCGGACACCACTTATCCGGTGGATGATCTGAAAGAGATCGCCATCAAACTCAATACGGTTCCATCTGACTTTGATGCAAATCCTAAATTACTCAAACAGCTTGCCAAACGGGTTGAATCGGCCGAGAATAATGAGAAAAAAATTGACTGGGGATTTGCAGAGGCTCTCGCTTTCGGATCTCTTCTATTGAGTGGTAAAACCGTTCGATTAACGGGGCAGGACGCAGAAAGAGGAACATTCTCTCATCGTCACGCCGTTCTTCATGGTACGGAAACCAAACAGAGTTTTATACCTCTGAACAATTTGAGTGATGATCAAGCCAATTTTTATGCTTACAACAGTTTTTTGAGTGAATTTGCAGCACTCGGATTTGAATTCGGCTATTCGTCGAATAAACCGGATGCATTGGTGGTCTGGGAAGCTCAATTCGGTGATTTTGCGAATGGCGCACAGGTCATTATCGACCAATTTATCTCTTCATCAGAAGCGAAATGGGGGCAAAGGTCCGCATTGGTCATGACTCTTCCCCATGCTTATGAAGGACAGGGGCCGGAACACTCATCAGCAAGACTGGAAAGGTTTTTACAACTCTGTGCAGAAGACAACATGCAAGTGGTTAACCTCACAACACCTACTCAGTATTTTCATATTCTGCGAAAACAGGCCTTGCAGGAGAAGAAAAAACCATTGGTTATCATGTCACCAAAAAGTTTGTTACGACATCCACTCGCCGTGTGCAGTGTCCACGAACTTGCAGTAGGTAAATTTCAACCATTTATTGAAGATACAGAGGTCTCTGACAAAAAAAGTATTGATCGCATTGTTTTATGTTCGGGCAAAGTGTATTACGACCTCTATAAAGAACGCGAAAATCTAAGCAAGGAGAATGTGGCCATCGCAAGGGTGGAACAACTCTATCCATTTCCGGACAGTGATTTGAAGACCTATTTAAGTGATTTCAAACATGTGAAGGAGATCATCTGGTGTCAGGAAGAACCGAAGAATATGGGATCATGGGCCCATATCGTCCCACGATTATATGGCCTGCTGGCTAAAGGGCAATCATTAAGTTATGCCGGACGCCAAGCCTCCGCCTCACCGGCTGCCGGCCAGAAAAAGATTCACGACACTGAACAAGCAAGATTGGTGGAGACGGCTTTGGGA
>JBBDJK010000014.1:0-1475 GCA_040879905.1 Balneolaceae bacterium
CGTCCAAGCATTCGTGGAAATGGGATGGTTTCCCTCACGTGTGAGAGGCCACAGATCCAGGCAACGGTTCTTTCGAGTCCCAGTCCAAATCCGGCGTGGGGTACGGATCCAAATCTTCTGAGATCCAGGAACCAGCTAAAGACCTCTTCAGGCAGGTCGTGTTCTGCGATACGTTTTTGCAGTTCTGCCAACTCATCTTCTCTTTGACTTCCACCAATAATCTCACCATATCCCTCAGGCGCCAATACATCCACTGCCAGCGCCAGCTTTTCATTCTCAGGGTCTCTTTTCATATAAAATGCCTTCACTTCTGCCGGATACCGATGAATCATTAATGGGGTATCATACTGCATCGTGAGAATGGTTTCATCACTTCCTCCAAAGTCATGGCCCCAGGTAAAGTTTTTTGCAGACTCCATCCAAACCGGGATATTCCTTAAATCTTCTTCAATCTGATCAATTCTGCCATGAATCTCTTTGCTTCTTTGATCAATTTGTGCTTTTCTCCATTTTTTTGCTGATCCGTGCTCCTTCTGAATCTCTTCCAGCTCATTTTGTATTGCATTTAGCTCATTATTACGGCCCTCTTCCATTTCCTGTAACAATTTTGCTGTTTTTTCACTCTTAAGCTGATCTACTGCTTCTGTATAGGATATTCTTTCAAAAGGTGTTTCAATTGCTTTTTTCAACAATGTGATATCCCGTTCCAAAATCTCCAATTCCGGCTGTTTTTTCTCCAACACACTCTTTAAAATGAATTTTAACATCTTTTCGGCCAGATCCATATTCATATTCAGATCATAAAAAGCCATCTCCGGTTCAATCATCCAGAATTCCGTCAAGTGGCGCCTGGTTTTACTTTTTTCAGCACGAAAAGTCGGGCCAAAGGTATAGATCTTACCATGCGCCATGGCCATCGCTTCACCATAAAGCTGACCACTTTGAGTGAGATATGCTTTTTCATCAAAATAGTCCGTCTCAAATAGTGTGGTCGTTCCTTCTGCGGCATTACCCGTAAAAATCGGAGCATCCATCTGAATAAATCCTTCCTCCTGGAAGAACGTATGAATTGCATATTGAATCGTATTCCGAACCTGCATCGCTGCCCATTGCCTTCTGCTTCTTAACCACAGGTGCCTGTTCTCCATCAAAAACTCAACTCCATGTTCTTTAGGAGTGATTGGATAATTTTCGGCGATCTGAATAATCGTTAGATCTGTTACATGAAGCTCATATCCACCCACACTTCGATCATCCTTGATAACCTTGCCGGTAATTTCAAGTGAACTCTCTTGCTTTAAATTCCCCGCTGCTTCAAAAACATCATCAGAAACTTCATCTGCAGAGACGATACACTGACATAAACCACTGCCGTCCCTGATTTCAAGAAAATGGATCGCCTTACTGCTCCTGATATTATAGACCCATCCTTTTAGATTTACAATTTGATCCTGATGGCCGGATAGTTGGTTTAT
>JBBDJK010000014.1:1575-3520 GCA_040879905.1 Balneolaceae bacterium
ATCGAACTCAGATTACTAAAGATAACCAATTCAATAACATATTTGCCTGTTTCAAGATTTTGATTCAGGTACCAATAGTGTTTCTGAGTACTCTTTGGGATTAAAAAATTCTTCTGAAAAACGGAGCAGATCTTCACGGGAAACAGCATCGATATTTTCCACCAACTCATCGAGTGTGACAAATCTGTTAAAGTATAATTCGCTTTTAGCAAGGCGGGTCATTCGATTGCTGGTATTTTCTTGTGATAATAGTAATTTTCCTTTTAATTGTGCTTTAGCTTCGCTGAGCTCTTTTTCACCTACCTTCTCATTTTGCATTCGTACAAACTCTTCGGTAATCAATTCACGAACATGGTTCACATAACCCAGATCTGTTCCGGTATAGATGCCAAACAAGCCGGTATCCATATATGTCTGGTTAAACGGACTGATACTGTAACAATATCCATATTTTTCACGGATGTTTTGATGGAGCCTGGAACTCATTCCTCCACCCAGGATCGTGTTTGCAAGTAATAGCAGATACTTATCCGGGTGTTCAAAGTTGAGTGCCCGTCTGCCCAGTATCATGTGAGTCTGTTCGATCGCTTTTGTTACGGTATGAGTAGAAACTTCATACGGTTTAAGCGGTTGTTCAGCTGTCTCAGTTCGGCCGTTATGATCAAAATTTAATAACTGCTCCACTTTTTTGACAACATCGTCATGATTGACGTTCCCGGCCACTGCAATCAACAGATTATCAGGTTGATACCTCTCTTGCATATAGTCAAACAGATCTTGCCGGCCGAAAGATTTAACCGTCTCTTCAAAACCGATAATCGGACGGCCAATCGGGTGTTCTTTAAAGACTTGATTGCTGAATTCTTCAAATATAACATCGTCCGGACTGTCTTTATACATCTTCATCTCTTCAAGAACTACTTTTTTCTCCTTCTCGAGCTCCTCTTCAGGAAATTGAGAATTCCTGACCATATCACTTAAAACATCGAGGGCTGTATCCATTTCCGAATCAAGGCATCTTGCATAATAACAGGTATATTCTGTGGATGTAAAAGCATTCAGATATCCTCCAACCGATTCCATACTCTGTGCGATATCGTATGACGTTCTCTTCTCCGTACCCTTGAAAAGCATATGCTCCAGAAAATGGGTGATTCCTGCTTGTTGATCCGATTCATTTCGGCTTCCGGTTTTAACCCAGATACCGACTGAGATACTTTTCACACTATCCACTCTCTCACTGACTATGTTGAGTCCACCCGAAAGTGTCGTTTTCTGAATTCGTTGGGTGTTCTTCATTTCTGATGATTTCTTTTAATGATTTGTCTGTTTCCAAAGAACCCCAAAAATACGAAGTTCGCGTCCAAATGTTTGGACTAATTTTCAGATTGACTAACGAATCATCCATATTTTTGTTCAATTTGGTGCAAATAAATAATATTTTTTCAACCCATTTATCCGCTGATTTAATAAGGATTTAATCAATCTGTCAAATTCCCATTTCTTAAAAAATTGTAACATTTTCAATTTTTCTGCATCCTTAACATAAACGACGACAAATCGTATCCGACTAAGCACTCTGGCCAGTATTCAGACTGAATCAGGGGTTAACAATAATTTTTTAGAGCAAAAAAAAGATCATGACAAACCAAAAAGCAGAACACTCTTCAATTTTTTATTATAATTTTTTAATATTAGTTTTACTATATTAAATTAACTTAATATATATAACTTATAAAAAATTGATAGGGTCAAAGTGCCTGCGAAGTGGTAGTCATTAGGTCTCTTTTAAACCTTAAGTATCTTTTAACAAATAACAATTCAAAACAAAACATCAATACAACTAAAGGTGAATTAAAATGGGTCAACAACAACTATTACTGGTAATTTTAGTAACCATACTCGTAGGTATCGCTACCCTGGTAGCATTTAACGTATTCGGCAC
>JBBDJK010000014.1:3620-50920 GCA_040879905.1 Balneolaceae bacterium
TTATCAAGTTACTGGAACTCTTGGTGTAGATACATTCTCTATCACTGCTACACCAAATAGTGATTCAGATGATATTGTTGCGACGATTTTTAGGGATACTAATAATCAATGGGAAATTACATGGAACTAACTCCATAAGAATAATCACATCCTTTAAAATCAGATCAAAAAAACAGGGCTTTACGCCCTGTTTTTTTCTCAGTTAAATTTTTTCATTAAAGATATTCCAACAAAGTTTCTCAACTAAATAAGGAAAAATATTTAACCGTAAACCCATGCCACACTTCAGATTTCAGGCGAAAACGACCGAAGGCAAATTGATTCAGAGAGAGTTTGAAGCTCCATCTAAATCAGATGCCAAAAAAAAGGTCAATCAAGCGGCTTCGGCCCGCTCGCTAAGGGTGCAGGCACTGGATGAGAAAAGAAAATACCTCTATAGAGTCCGCAAAAACGGGCAGCCTCCTGTTGAAGGAGAGCAAGAAGCGTACAGTTCGGATGAAGTTGAAAGAGCCCTGAAAAAAATGGGGTACAAAGTCGACTACGTTAGGAGAAAGTGGTTCGACTTAACCGGGCGTGTCCCGAAGGAGGAGGTTGTTATGTTTGTCAGACTGTCGGCAGACTTGCTGAGACAAAAGCTCCCCTTCGATCAAATATTGACTCTCCTTCATGAAGATACCACGAACGACGCCATGAAAGCGGTGATTCGTACTATCCAAAAAGACCTTCGTGATGGTAAGGAGAGTACAGACGTTTATGCCAAACATGAAAACGTTTTTGGCAGGTTTGCATCCTATATGCTGGGCATCGCCTCCACCAGCGGTAATATGGCAAGTGTATTCGAAAGTACGGCCAAGTTTATTGAAAGGGATTCAGAATTTAAAAAAAGTATTCGCCGATCTCTTTTTATGCCTTCAATATCAGTACTTGCTATTATCGGTACGCTCCTCTTTTTTGTAGGCTATATCTTTCCGGTAATGGCAGAGATGTTCCTTGAATTTGACATCATCATGCCGCCCCTGACAGCCAAAACACTGGTAGTCAGCTATTGGCTGCAGGATAACTGGTTTTTAACACTTGCCGCACTCCTGTTGCCGGTTATAGTCCTCGTATTTACATGGAGAAATAAAAAAGGCCGATTACTGCTTGACAAAATGATCATACGCCTTCCGGTCATGGGCGACCTGCTGCATAAAATAAGTATTGAGATTTTTGCACGGGTTTTTCAAACTTTATACAGTGGTTCCGGCCGAAATATTGAAGTAATACGTATTGCAGCCGAAGCTTGCCGTAACAGTTATATCGAAAATCAGATTAAAAATGTGTCCGTTAAATTGATGCTCAACGATGGCGTGGACTTGATCCACTCTCTGGAAGCCTCCGAAGTATTTCCAAAAAGTGCACTCAGCCGATTCAGATTAGGAGCCGAATCCGGTTCACTGAAAGTAAATGCCGGACAACTGGCCGATTATTATGAAAAACAGACCACTTATAAATTGGAGTCTGTCATTGGAATGATTAACCTGATCGTTAATCTGTTGATTTTTACAGCACTTATTTTTATTACGATCGTCTCTTCTGAAGGGGCCTTAATACAACCAAATTATTAATTCCGATTCAAAAACTTTTAAGCTGAAAACCCAATAATGAAACAATTTCGATAAGCAGAACATGATGAATTCAGCACTAAAACCGTCTCAAAATAATAACCTGTTTTCCAAGGAACGGCTAAACAGGTTGGGCAAAAAACTGGTCACGAAAGGTGTCATTACACCTCAGGTAATGGAAATGGCTATTTCGATCCATGAAAAAGAACCTGAGCAAAATAAGCGCAGTTTTAGCGATATCCTGATAAAAGATTTGGGAGCAGACAGGCACCGGGTGATGCAGATCATTACCGGCATTTATGCATTCAGGGAACTTGGGTTAACAGGGCAACCATCAAAAAAACTGATTGAGTCGATTCGTGAAATTATTAATGGGCTCGATGAAGCCATTGTAGAGGAGATGATCTACAGAAGTGCTGTTCCCTTTAAAGCAGATAATCAGCTCATCATCCTGGCATGTTCCGATCCAACCGACCCGAAAATATCAGCCCTTGCCGCCGAACTTCCATATAAATTATATGAACTCACCTACTGTCGGTTAGAAACTGTCGAAAAAATCATTCAAAGTGTTTACAAACAGAAGAATGAGTATCTGAAAGTTCTGGATGAGATCGATTTTGAAGAGCCGGATATCGAAGAGCAAGAACTGGATGAAGAGGAGCTTGATTCTGAGATCAACAAGAGTATGCTAAACTCTCTTGTTGAAGGTATGTTAATGGAAGCTGTACGTAAGGGAGCCAGTGATATCCATATCATACCCGGCAAACAAAACGTAACCGATATTCTATTCAGGCTTGATGGACGGCTTAAGGTGTGGCACTCCCAACCAAACGTTAAACCGGAAGCACTTTCTGCTGTAGTTAAAGATAAAACATTGAACGTGGACCGTTTTGAACGAGACTCGTCGCAGGATGGATATATTCAACGCCAGATTGATGGAACAAATATTCGTTATCGTGTGTCTATCATGCCAATGGTGGGTGAGGAGTTTGAAAGAAAATTAGAATCGATTGTCATAAGGGTTCTGGATGATCGTAAGGTGATTACTGACCTGAAAAAACTGGGCCTTCAGGAAAAAGCTCAACAAGATTTTACGAAAGCGATCAACAAACCTTCCGGTATTGTAATTATCACGGGTCCAACAGGATCAGGTAAATCAACGACACTGGTTGCAGCTCTGCATAGTGTGATGAATCCTGAATTTAATGTCCTGACCATTGAAGAGCCGGTTGAATATCTTATCAGAGGTGCACGGCAGTTAAAAATCTCAGAAAATATGACGTTCGACAACGCAATGAGAGGGATTCTTCGACATGATCCTGATATTGTACTGGTTGGTGAGATCCGTGATCTGAAAACGGCTGAGATTGCAATCAAATTAGCGAATACCGGTCACCTCACTTTTTCGACACTGCATACAAATGATGCTCCCAGTGCTGTTTCCAGATTGTTCAAGATGGGTGTGGAACCGTTCCTGATTGCAAATGCCATTAACCTGGTCATGGCTCAGCGATTGGTTCGTAAACTGTGTGATCACTGCAAACGACCTGTTGAAATTAAAAATGGAAGTGAAGAGGCGTTTCGAAATATCGGTTTTACGGATGAAGAGATTCACGAAACAACATTTTATGAACCTGTTGGGTGCGATCAATGCTCAAATGGATATCGCGGCAGAGTAGGTATATTTGAAGCCCTTTATTTTGATAATGAGATTCGTAAAATGATTATTAATGCCGGTGGTGTGATCGATGAATCTGAATTGAGACAATATGCATCAGATAGTGGAATGCTTAGTTTGCGTGCGTCAGGCAGGCTCCGTATGATGAATGGACTGACTTCTATTGACGAAGTGATGGCAATAACACTTGAAGACCAATGATTGAGACGACTAAGATCACAGACTTAGACCGAATTTTTGATCAAACACTGCAGGATATTCCGATTCAACTTGCAGGAGCCGATCGTATTCAATTTCTATCAGAAAGACTGGAATCACTGGATAGTGACTCGAGATTCACTCTAAGGAAGACGGTTGAAAAACTCATCGGACAGATGGCTGTTTTAAATGCTTCTGACATCGACATGGGTGGACACGGTTGTGCGGGTAAAATTTGGTACCGTATTCAAGGTTCCAAAAAACCGTGGGAACAGGGTCCTGATTATACATACGATCAGTGCAATCTTTTGATTCTGAATATTCTGAGCGAAAAACAGATGAATCATCTGATTGAGAATAAAAGTCTGGATTTCTCTTATGAATCCTTTTTAAATGAGGGAGAAAGATATCGGGCTACAGCCTATTTTGATATCAATCAGTTGGCATTAAATATGCGAAGGATTGATACTGAAATCAGGCCATTCAGTGATTTAGGGCTTCATCTGAATGTTGCTAAACATTTAAGTCTTAAAAACCTGAAATATGGACTTACACTGGTCACCGGTATTACCGGATCCGGTAAATCATCAACCCTCGATACAATCGTTGATGCAAGCAATCACACGGTTCAGGCACATATCATTATTATCTCATCTCCGGTTGAGTGTATCCATAAACCCGATAAATGCATTATTCGTCATCGGGAAGTGGGAAGAGATGTCGACTCGTTCAGAGACGGTATTGTACAGGCAATGAGACAGGATCCGGATATTATCGTGATTGGTGAATTAAGGGATAATGTTGCCATCAGAAATGCACTTGAAGTAACCGATTCCGGCCATAAAGTATTTTCGACACTACATACAGCTTCCGCCATGGAAAGCATTGACCGAATTATAGGTGAGACCGCCAAAGATGAACAGGAAAGAGTACGCATGAGGCTGGCTGATGTACTGACTTGTGTGATCAGTCAAAAGTTGGTAAATGCAATAGACGGATCACTCACACTCGCTAAAGAGGTGATGCTTGCGACTCCGCCTGTGAGGGCTGCGATACGGAATAACAATGTATCTGAAATATATCAGATGCTCCACGAAGGATCACAATATGGGATGCACACCTTGGAGCAGGATCTTTATAGATTGGTAAAAAATGGCACTATTAACAGTGATGAAGCTGTGAATCAGGCAAATAACAAGTCAAGAATTCAACAGCTTCTGAGATAAGTCGATCGATCGATGTCAAAAAAAGAATATATCGGAATAACGTACGATGAGACAGCACTCAGGATTGCAAAATTACGCATCCGAAACAAGAAACCCGTACTCATATCCACACAATCTATTGAACTCACATCATCTTTGTACAAAGATGATCAATCTGATCCAGATTCATTCAACTCTGAAGAAGCAGATGATCTTTTTAATTTTGATAAGTCTGATGACATATCCGATCCCAAATCAGATCAAGATGAATTCGATATTCTCGACAATATTTTAGAAGAACAGGAATCTGACAGGGGTCCCGAAGTGGACAATCTGGATTTTGAAGAGGAGGATTTAACTCAGCAAGAATCCGACAAAAAGAGATCAAATGAATTATTGCTCACAGAATATTTTGAACAAAGCAGTGCATCAAAACTGATAACCGGGCTTCATATCCCATTTGGCAAAACGACCTTTCAGTCATTAAAAGGCGTAAATCCGGATTTGATGAAAAAAAGAGAGTTACATGAATTTTTCTCTGAAAAATTAAGGCCGATTCATAACATAGAGGTAGAAAAAGATCAATATTCATGGATAAAATATAGCAATACAGGATGTCTGTTAGCCTACTCCCCCGAGTCATTTGAATTAATCAGTCTCACAGAAAGTGTACAGGAGTACACCAAAAAGAAAGTAATTATTCAGGAGAGACTACCGGATGAATCCATTTGGGCCGGAATGGTCAGATTTAATTACAATCCTTCAGAAGAAGAAATTACCGGCCTGATTGCAATTGGGAAAACGTCCAGCCGTGTCATGTTTATGAAGGGTGATCAGATTCTTTACATTTTACCGATTATTCCGGAGGGTGAAGAGTCATCCATTGTATTAAATACGATATTCAGTAAGATCCTGTTTGAGCTTGACAAAGGTGACCTTCCAAAAATTGACAGGTTGTTGTTAGTACAATCCTCCTCGATGAGTGAAATGGCTAAGGTCTATTTTCAAAGACAATTCGATAATATCGAAATCGAACTTCTGGAATTAAATGAATCAAAAATAGACCTCGCAGACCCGCCCGAACAGACAGATTTAAAATTACAGCCGTATATGACAGCTATTGGAGCTGCCCTTGCTGCCAGTAACATTGACTCAGAAAGTTTTTCAGATTTTTCACTTGTTCCTGACTCCGTTAAAGAGAAACAACAACTTTACAAAATTGACTGGCATGGTGTAATCATATTGATATTAATCGGAATCACACCCCTTTTTCTGAATCATCAATACCAATTAAAATCAGATGAACTGGATTCCCTTGAGCAACGGATCGAACTGACAGAGATTCAGATAGAAAATTTGAGGCCACTCGCAGAATTGATAGATCGTTATCAATTCCAAACCAACATGGTTACCGGTGAAATAGATCGGATTTTAGGTTTGGCGGAATACAGTCATGAATGGTCAGATGTTATTAAAATTTTAAATCGAGGTACATCCGATCTGTCCGGTTTATGGTTCAGTTCGATTCGTAACAATTCAAACAACCTATCTTTAACAGGATTTTCACTTACCAGAGAGGCTCTGCCCGAGCTCGCAAGGTTATTTACAGATGTAAATATATTGAATGTCAGTGAAACCGAGATCAGGGAACAGAGAGTCTATAATTTTACAATGACTGTGCTGAACTTCAGACAGGACATCCCCTCATTTTCTCCGGAATTACCTGTTAATGAATCCAGACATATGGAACTGGAAGATACATCCGGAATGATTGCCTATGGATTACGTGATACAGTTCAATCAACAACTGAATCAAATTCTGAAGTACCACAAGAAAGAGAGGTACCTGAATCTGAATCTGCGGCTGAACCTGTGTCTGAGACTGAAGCTGGGGTTGAACCAATATCAGAATCAATAAACGTAGCTCAACAATCAGAATCTACAGAATCAGCTTACGGACTAAGGGTCGTACAATCAGATACGATAACTGGATCTTACACCATTGTTGTCCACTCTTTACAAAATGAAAATAGAGCTTTAAATGAAAGGCAGCGGATTGAAGCAACCGGATTTAAATCCGTTGTTATGCAAGTTGAACTGCCATCAGGACAAACGACCTGGAGAGTGGGCATTGGGCAGTTCGCTTCCGTTGTTGAAGCACTTGACTCGGCTGGAATGCTACCTTCAGAAATGCAAGAAGATTACTTCATTTCAAGGATACTGTAATACTCAATAAATAAATATGAACAATAGTATTAGAAATACAATCATATTGCTCTTCACTTTACTTGCATTTGCAGGAGGTGGATGGTTCTTTATCAATTATATATTCCAATCTGATATTGAAGAGTCGACTCAAGTTCTTTCAGATCTTTCGAGTGATTTGGACTATTTGACAGAGATCACTGAATTTTATCCGGTTGTTGAAGCTAATTATTACGATGCACTCTATATGAGAGAAAATCATCCCAAAGAGCTTTTTCATAATCATAATACAAGTCAGATCTACAATTACCTACAGGAATTAAACAATGGAAATGCTGCGACTGAACTAAACTTTTCGTTTACAGACTCCCTGCAATACGACAATCATGGAATCATCAATGTCAGAGTGCGTGGTGAAGGACTTTATCAAAATCTTGTAAATTTCATATACCGGATTGAACACAGCAGGCCATTAATTAAAATTAACACCATTGAATTCGATGGCATATCAGATGTAGAGAGGTTAAATCGTGTAAATTTTGAGATGACACTTGGGGCTTACTACAAAAGAGGTGAGTGGTCAGAGCTCAGCGCCAACCCTGAAACGGTCATGCCAGAAGGTGACCGTGTTCACAATCCCACTTATCCACTCATTCATTCTGTACCTCCCAATGAAGATAATTTGCCTGATGTTGAGAATAGCAGACTGTTAGTACTGACTCAAAACAGGGCACATATTATTGACCAAACGGGAAATTCTAAACAACTTTCAGTTGGTGACAGGGTCTATTTGGGAAGATTATCCTCCATCAACATGGAACGGGGTGAAGCACACTTTCAGCTGAATCGAGGTGGAATTGCTGACAGAGTTATACTCACGCTTGAACAGGAAAACCAATAACCCAATATCCATGAAACAACTATACTTTTATATACCCATGATACTGTTTTTGATGACAGAACCAACTTTGGCTCAAGATCGTCTCCCTGTTCGTGAATATACAAATCCGAATGAAACGGTTGCCATTTCAAGTGGTGTTCCATTTAATCAGGCCCTTGATATTCTGGAGGAGATCTCTTTGGAAGCAACAGGAAAGATTTTTATCAATCAATCCTCTTTTACGGGTCCTATTGGGTTAAATATTCCTCAAATGCATTGGCAGGATGCGCTGCATCATATCACTGCAAACAATAATTTATACTACACGGAACATCCCAGATATTTTGAGATATCAGATGCACCGGTTCAAACAGTTACCTCAACTGATATTCTTGAAAATGCAAACCAGGAGAAAGTTATCGATTTTTTTTCAAGAGAGATAGAGATTTCAGCCACATTTTTCCAGGGAAACAGAGGGCTCATCCGTGAACTGGGGATTGACTGGACCAGTCTTCAAAATGATAAAGTGAGAATATCGAGTCTTGGTGCTTCCAATGTAAGTCAGGAGTTTTTTGAAGTAAATGTCAATTTTCCCGACATACTTAGTTCCGGTTGGGATATCAATGCACTATTTAAAGCTTTTGAAACGACTGATAATGGTGAAATAATCGCTTCACCGTCCATTAAAGTTATTGATGGTGAAGCAGGATACATCCAGGTGGGGCAGGATTTCTCGATCAAACAAAGAGATTTCGCGGGGAATGTAACAGATCAATTCTTTGAAACCGGTACCATTTTAAGAGTGACTCCCAGGGTACTTGTACATGAAGGAAATCCATTCATATATATGACTGTAGCCGCTGAACGTAGTACAGCACAACCGGACCCCGTAAGTACAATCGTAAACAAGCAGGAAGCTAATACAGAAATACTACTTTTGAGTGGTGAAAGTACAGTCATTGCCGGTTTATATGAAACAGATGTTCAATATACAAGAAGGGGGATTCCTATTCTTAAAGATCTGCCCGGGTGGTTTCTGGGTTTGCGTTATCTTTTTGGATATGAATCATCTGAGAGTACTGTGCAAGAGTTGGTTATTTTAATTAAGGCGACTCTTTTACCCACACTTGAGGAGAGGCTTGCCGCTCCTTTCCGGGAGAGTCAAGAACTATTGGATGAGAGAAGAACCCGGTTTGAAAACGAATTAAACTCAGGCAATAAACAAGACTCAAACAGATAATAAATCACCAAATATCCGGATATCAGTTGCCAATCAAAACCAATGGCCGCTCTTTTACTTTAACAAAAAGTGTTGGTTCTGACAATCCTTTAAAGCTGAAACGAAGATGTGACCACATTTCTCAGAAACACCTGTTTTTCTGAAAAAGCTTTGGCTGTTTGTGTCGAATTATTAAACCTCGCATGTGCTTCCGGATTACTTTCACTCATCAGTTTTATTCTTAAAAATCTGACTTCATCGAGATTCGTATACGGCTGATCAGCTTTAAATTCGATATCGGACAGATATGTGGGATAGGTTGTAATATCTTCTACAAGTGTAACCGGATCTGTTTTTGTTATAACAAGTAATTGATCCTCTCTCTTCATGGTTACCCGAAACCCATTAATATCATCGTATTCAATTGAATCATCTGTTAAATTAATGAGTTGATTTGCAGTTCTGAGCTCTTCATGTACAATGGATACCGCAAGTTCTGAAAAATGCTGCATTTCATTGACCAAACGATTATCAACTTGTGTTTCAAGCATAAACGCATTTAATCTGAATATCATCATAATTAATATACCGACGATAAACGAAGGAATAATATTGTCCATTAAAATTGCCATAAACTCCTCACATATTCATTTTATTGCATCGGTATGACTGCCGTTACATATTCAGATTTCAATTCCAGATCACTACTTTTATGAACCCGTATCGTTGCGGTACGTCCATATATATTGTGAACCAATTCCTTCTCATTTGACAACTCAATCGTTACATAAAAAAGCTCATCAATCTGAGACCTGATCTCCAATCTGGCCAAAGGGTCATTCAAATTGTTTAATCCACCATACGTATTATCCAACTCGTTATAATCGAAGGCGTACGACTGAATCTCTTCCGCCAAATTCGAACCGATACTTAATGCACTATTGGTGGATTGATACTCCACCCGGCTCATTACCGCCTGTACATATATCTGTTGTACATTCACCGCAATGATTCCAAAAAGTATCACTGCACCAATTGTTATGATGGTTTGACCGGTTGCCATTTGATCTTCTTTTGATTGCTGTAAGCTTTGTTATAATATAATAATTATAATTTTTTAATGTTTGTAAAATAAAGACAGTTTCCCCCTGGGTTGACTATTCGTGAATTTTACAAAGATGTTCGATTATTAATGAATAATCGTCAGAAATACCGTTATTTAATTCAAAACGGTAATAAAGAGTTCACCCCTCTTTCTATAATGATGATCGAAGATCGGATTTGTTACAAAAAAATTTATATTATTTAAAACTACTTTATTCACTATATGATTATTTGAATAGTAAGAATAAGTTACAATTATTAATTTTTCTTAATACTATTTCAAAGATTCATTCCGGCCGGAACCGAATAAATTATAGATCGTTAAGACAGGCATCTTAGCGAATATCCTAATTCCAGGAGACGATGATATAGGTTACTTCCTGATTGAGCATTAGATCGGACAGATCAGAGTCATATTCAGGGTTGAATTCAACCTTGGCTGTTCCCTTGGCCAGAAAAGAATTACTTATTACTGCACCATAGACAACACTGGAACCCGCCATCTCCACATGTGCATTAGGAGCATAGACTACACGGGAATTGGCATTTGCATCTCCAAAAATATACACATCCGTTCCACCGGTTATCAAATGCCCCTGAATTGAACTGGAGCCGATAATCGTGATATTTGCGGTTTTCGCATAAAGTCCACCATTGTAGACAGTGGAACCCGCAAAATGTAGTGGTGTGGTACCGGCATAAAAGGTAAAATAGTTCTTTGTCTCCCCATTGTAGTTAATTCGGCTGCTCCCCTCCAATGTAAAACTGTTTTCTATATAAACAGTCAGACTTCCCTCTCCTGTTAAATGAACATGACCTTGAATGATATCCATATTACCGACATGAAGAACTCTTGCATCGTTCCCCAGGTCAATGGTAAGATGTGTATCATCATCAATCCTTATTTCAGGTATATAGAGGCCATCATATTCGCTTACCTGGAGTGTTCTGCTATCAGAACCACTCAAATAGACGGACGTTCCATAAGTATCTTTTGGAGGAAATTCGGGAAACTCAGGCATTGGGTATTCAAGCTTGTCCCCCTGAACCTCAATCCCATTGCCAATATTTCCATTATAATTCACTACTACCTCCGGATCTCCTCCCGGCCCAATATATAGTGTACTGTCAATTTGTGTGGAAGATGAAAGATTGACCGCCCCTGCTGCTGTACTGTTGGTGGAGGCATGACCGATAATTTTCGAGCTTCCTCCCAGAGTAATTTCACCTTCTGAATGAACGGCTGAAATAAATTCGGGATTCCAAATCGGATTCGTTCTGAGTAATTCGGCACGTGCATCATAAATTTGATCCTCAAACTGACCGGATGCTACAATGTTTAAGATATCACCGGAACTGATGTTATGAATTCGATAGAACCCGCTGATATCATTCCACACCTCAAAACCATCATTCGGAAAAACATATTGGTCATTATCAGCCGGAATAAATGTACTATTTTCACCATTCTCCATGATGTCTTTTAAAACGATCATCATTGAACTTTGTGCAATGTTCTGGGCCTGATGTCCACCGAACGTCTCAACAACACGCACATTTGAAGAGAATACAGCATTTCTAAGGCCACTCGAATAGGTTAATATCGAGAATATTAATGCAGAGACAATGATAAGTGCAAATCTTCCCATAATGAAAAGGCTTGATTAGCTGCCTGTATGGCAGTTTGTATTTTTCATTCCGATTTCAGTTTTAATTGTTCAATCTCAATCAAATCACTGAAAATATCTTATCGGCTTTATTTAATGGATGCATAAAAAGGTTAATTGTTACAAAATTATTACACTCTATCTCAATAAACCTAAATGACATACTTAATATAACGATTTAAAATAGAAACTTATTCATTTTAGTTATGACTTTAACCAATTTAATTCCAACATTATCGAACTTTCAAATGAAATAGGAATCGATTCATTTACCCCACAACAATTGATCTAAAAAGCAAAAAATCAGGAGCGCAGGACAGGAAAGATTTCTACCTGCTTTTTATTGGAAAAATCGGTTCGCCGTCAGCCTCTTGTCGTAACATTTTGTATCTTTGACAGTCTTTTAATTTCATTTTTTATCATGTCAGATTGTCTTTTATGCGGTCAAAGCGGAGCAAACACTACACTCCGTGAAAACGATTATACGTATTTGAAATGTGCCAATTGTGGCCTTTACTTCGTAAAACCGGGTGAAAGGCTGTCAATTGAAGAGGAAAAAAGAAGGTATGATTTTCATGAGAATCATCCGGAGGATCCAAAATATCGTAACTTTCTGAGTCAACTTTTTGATCCGGTTCAAAAGAAACTACAAAGAAATAAATCAGGCCTTGATTATGGGTCGGGTCCGGGACCTACCCTGCACATTATGTTCGAAGAAGCCGGACACAAAATGGCTCACTATGATCCAATCTACAATAGCGACACATCTGTCTTCAATCAAACCTATGATTTTATAACGGTCAGTGAAACGGCAGAACATTTTTACTCACCCGGAGAAGAGTTTGATAAATTGTGGGGTTTATTACGCCCGAATGGGATTTTAGGTGTGATGACTAAATTACTGACTCATCCGGATCATTTTGATACCTGGCACTACAGAAAGGATGATACACATGTTGCTTTTTACCAACCTCAAACATTCGAGTGGATTGCCCATAAATATAATGCGGATCTTGAATTTTATGGAGATCGTGTGATTTTACTCATCAAAAAAAACAATATGAATAGCTCAAACAAAAGTTTATGATCGTCAATGTGTTGAAACATATTTCAACGGCCTGATCTTCTTTTTGATAAATTCAGACAGATCATTTAACATCATTTTATTGCAATACATTATAAATAACCGACCCTCACATAATGAATTCATTTCTTACATATAGATTCGGCAGACTCCTTTTTGCACTGCCGATTGGCATTTTTGGCATTATTCATTTTCTAACGGGCAGCGATCTTGTGGGTATGATTCCCGAATTTTTACCCGGTGGTATGGTCTGGGTCTATCTGACCGGAAGTGCGTTAATTGGAGCTTCGATATGTATCGTTGCCCAAATTAAAGTCAGATTAGTGTCACTGCTCTTATCTCTCATGCTATTGATCTTTGCACTCACTATTCATTTGCCGGAATTTCTCTATGAAACACCTAATGCACTTCCCAACCTACTGAAAGATCTATCCCTTGCCGGTGGTGCGTTGTTTCTGGCTGCACTTTATGAAGAAGTAGAGGATCATGAATCACCTGATGATTAATCCTTAAATAAAACTGAGACACATCATCCGATATAAGGCAATCGGTTGGTTAAATAACGGGAGAAATTTATGAAAACAATCAAAGGAATTATTATTGATCCGGTAAACAGAAGGCAGTTTCGCGGAGAATTGGTTATCAATGATGGAAAAATTGTCCAAATTAATGAGCTAAAACAATCGCCGGAGCAGTTCATTTTACCCGGTTTGGTGGATGCTCATATTCATATTGAAAGCTCGATGCTGATCCCTTCTGAATTTGCAAAACTTGCCGTACAACATGGAACGGTTGCAACCGTATCTGATCCTCATGAGATCGCAAATGTTTGTGGTTTAGATGGTGTCGATTACATGATTGAGAATGGGAAGAAAGTCCCGCTCAAATTTTATTTTGGGGCACCCTCATGTGTCCCGGCCACACCCTTTGAAACGGCCGGAGCCGTACTGAATGTGGATGATATAAAAAAACTGTTAAACAGGGATGAAATTTTATATTTGGCTGAAATGATGAATTGGCCGGGTGTGTTAAATGACGATCCGGATGTACTTGCCAAAATTAAAGCTGCTCAGGATCTTGGCAAACCTGTGGATGGCCATGCACCCGGATTAAAGGGAGATAAAGCCATTAAATATGCTTCTGCCGGTATCTCAACCGATCATGAATGTTTTTCAAAAGAGGAAGCAATTGACAAACTGGAAGCCGGTATGTTGATCGCCATTCGGGAAGGGAGTGCTGCGAAAAATTATGATACCCTGATCAGCTTACTGACAGATTATCCGGATAAAATTATGTTCTGTTCAGATGACAAACATCCGGATGATCTGATACGTGGACATATCAATGAACTCGTATCCCGTACACTTGCTCTCGGGTTTGACATTTTTGACACACTTCGTGCCTGTTCAGTTAACCCTGTCAAACATTATGGCCTTCATGTCGGTTTGTTACAACCGGGCGATCCTGCTGATTTTATCATCGTAGATCAACCGGAAAATATGAATGTGCTTCAAACATGGATTGACGGAAAAAATGTGTTCGATAATGGGATAGTGAATTTCAAAGATGTTAAAACAACAAGAATTAATCATTTTACACCCTATAAAGTTGATGGTGATGATTTTATTTTACGTTCTGAAAAAACGGACCAGGAAGTGATCATCGCAAATGACGGTGAACTTATTACCGGACGAAAAACATATACATTACCCTCTGAAAATGGAGTAATTTTATCCGATCCTGATCGTGATATTTTAAAAATAGCCGTAGTAAACCGTTACAAAAAAGCTCCCCCATCAGTCGCATTTATAAAAAACTTTGGCCTCAAAAACGGAGCCATAGCATCTTCGGTTGGACACGATTCTCACAATATCATTGTCATTGGTAGTCATGATGAGTATCTGGCAAAAGCAGTTAATCTGATCATGGAGGAGCGAGGTGGCATCTCCGCAGTCCATGGAGATACTTCTGACGTGCTTGGGCTGCCGGTCGGTGGTATTATGAGTGATGATTCAGGTGAAGTTGTGGCGGCGGGTTACGAACGTCTGAGCAAAATTTCCAGAGATATGGGCAGTACTCTAAAAGCTCCATTTATGTTGATTTCATTTATGGCCTTACTGGTGATTCCTGCCTTAAAATTGAGTGATAAAGGGCTTTTTGATGGTGAAAAGTTTGAATTTGTGGAGGTTTAGAGTGAGAAGTCGGAGCGGAGCGCTCCTATTTTATCCCACGCAGCAAAGCGGAGTGAAGATCCCGACTGCTGTAGTGATTAGAGGTAAAAGATCTTATACTGAAATAGGTTGACATATATTTTTTAAGATCGATTTTTTAAAAAAAAAAGCACGAATTAAGTTGTAATTCGTGCTTTTTTTAACATTTTCAAATCAATTTGAAACCTGAATCAATTTTCTGATTAAGATTCCAGGGCTTTATCGATCAAAAGATTAATATGTGCTGTATGTGCACGGGTTTCACGATTCACATTTCCTTTATTATCCATCATCGTACGGACATTTTGCAGATTATAGAGTGCTGCGGACTTTGCGATGTGATCGTGATTATCACTTTCCAGAACTGCAATGAGTCGGTTTATGTATTCGACCTGAAGGTTTTGTCTGAAGGTAACTACATTTCCACGTGCATCTGCATCAAAGATTGCAGTTGTCAAGTCTGATACCATTTCAGCCACATCGTAATTGTTGCCATAGACTCTTGAATCTGTCAATCTTTTTAATGTATTCTGATTCAACAGATGGTTGAGTGCATTGCGCTGCATGGAAAGGACCTGATCGTGTATCTTTGGATCTTCACCTCCGCCAAAGAATCCAAACCCTCTTCTTTGCATTTGCAGATAGCTGTACACTTCATGTGATGCATCGAATGCATCAGGTGCAAATAGGTATTCAGACAGAAAGTTCATCGCTTCTTTCTGTTTATCAACCGGAACCGGAATGAAAGGTGTACTGCCTCCATCTTGTCCGATAAATGCCCTGTCACGATAAACCCCGCCTATCTGACGAGTCATAACACCGGTTTGTGTACCATATTGGCCCATCAATGTCATATATGCATTTCGAAGTTCCTGATAGGACTGTCCCTCACGAGTCCCGAATTTCTCAACGATACCATCCTTCAATTCTCGTACCAATTCAATTCGTTCAACACCATAAGCAACCGGGTCATCAGACATATCACCAATCATAACCCGTGGATCAATACCGCCATTGGGAGATCTCATATCATCGGCATCATTTCCAAAAGCCAGATCCGGCTCAGTGGATCTGGATAATATTTGGTTTAATCTCTCTGTTTCTGCCTCTTCATCTGCGAGGGCTTGAGAGTAACCAAATTCAATCGCCCAGATATCGTAAGGTCCCGGTTTGATATCATAAAAACGTCCTTGATTGTCGCGGTCTCTATTCACATTCACTGCTGAATAATCCATAACAGATCCTGTTAAACCGATGGTATCGGCCAACTCCCGAGAGTGAATATCTTCAGGTGAATGGAGTGTACTCGCCTGCATATTGTGATTCAGGCCAAACGTATGCCCCAATTCATGAAGTATCAACATCGTCAGAGCTTCATTCTGAAAACCTTCCAGATCATCCACATCTGCGTCCATCAAATGCAAAACATTCATACCAAATTGATTGTTTTGTTGCATGAAATTTCCAAATGAGCAGAAATGTGGATCCATTGCCTCTGATACTGAGATCTCAGACAAACTGAAGCCGTCATAGATATCCTCTGAACGCATTTGGTTACTGAAGAATACCCATTCCAACATCACATCTGATCCGAGTATCTGCCCGGTTCGCGGGTTTACAAAACTTGGCCCATAGCCGCCAAATGGTGGGATGGGCGATGATGTCCACCTCAGTACATTATATCGTATATCACCCGATTCCCAATCCGCATCATCGGGTTGTACATTTACCTCTACAGCATTGATAAAACCGGCCGCTTCAAATGCTTCATTCCAGGCAAGGGCTGCTTCTTTAATCGTTTCACGGAATTCATGTGGTGTTGTATTCTCGATCCACCAGACAATCGGTTCAACCGGTTCTGAAAGTTCGGCATTTGGATCTTTTTTAACCAGATTCCAACGGTGAATCAAATCTCTGTAGGGTGTGGCACTTACTGAAACACGATCGTCCTGCTGTGTTGTAAAAAATCCGACACGAGGATCGTCGTATCTCGGTTGAAAGTCATTATCCGGAATTTCGATAAAACTGTGCTGAAATTTAATAGTCACCGAACGATTGTCTGTTACCGCGCTGCTTGTACTGCCGGTTGGATAGGGTGATTCATACACATAGTCTACAATCACATCGGTGTTTTTCGGATAACTGCGAATCTCAGAGTATTTATTCTTTTCTTTGTTCAAATTACCCAAACTGAACTGACCCGGACGTGACATCGGGTTCGGACTGGGTTTGATCTGATTCAATCCTTCCGACAAAAACAGTGCGTCGCCATCAATAAGTAAGATTCCATTCTCTTCATCCTCGACATCGATGGTTGCTGAATGAAGAATCGCATCTGAAATATTCGCCGATGATGCCCTGCTTAAGGGGTTCTCATCATCAAAATAGTGTCGTGTATTCACATGAACAAACTCTATTCGATTGAAATACCGTTGTACTTTGATAATTTTATTATCTCGAAATTGACCTCTGAAATGTCCGCCTTCGAGTACACCATCTTCGGAAAGGCCAAAATAGATAAATTCCTTGCCAATCTGATCGTGGCGAATGGCCAGTTTAGTACTTCCACTGGTTGTGTCCTGATAAATTGTGAAAAAGCCTTCGAATTCAACTGATTTTTCAATTGCTTTTTTAAAATCTGAAGCTGCTTCCTCTGCTGCTTCTTCAGGTGTGGAACCTGTCGTTGATTCTGTAGTTGCACATGCTGATAGTGATAAGAACAGCAGTATTACGGCTGCAGTTACTTGGTAGAAATGGTAAAATAACTTCATGATTGTAGGTTAGGTTAATGGAAAACAAAATTGAATCCAACACTTCATCAAATGTATGTGCAAATGAAGTATCAGGCTCAATTTCAGTTACGACACACTTTTTTACGAAACTGAATAAAAAAAGCCTGTATGATTTAACACACAGGCTTACGTAATTTGTTGACTTAAAGTTCAGCAATTTTCAGGCGATTTTCTGCGACTTCAAGTGCAACCTCAAACTCATCCCTGCCATTTTTGACCGATTTAAGTTGAGACTTTATTTCATCTCGTAATTTACGCGCCTCATCTTTATCAATTGTTGATTTTTCTTCAGCTTTCTCGGCAAGTATGGTCAGATGGTTTTTATTCATCTCAATAAAGCCGCCACTTACAGCATAAATGGATTCCCCTTTTTCCTCTTCCTGAATCACGACCTTTCCGATCCCAAGAGATGAAACTATAGGTGCGTGATTATGCAGTATTTGAAATGAACCACTACTGCCCGGAACCGTAACACTTATGGCCTCTCCATCAAATAGTGGCCCATCGGGTGTTAAAAACTGTGTATTAAATCTTTTTGACACGATCAGATCTCCGTTCGGTTAGATAGTAGATTAACTTAAACTTAAGCTTCAGCTTCTGCTTCTGACATGATTCGTTCTCCTTTCTCCTGCGCTTTATCAATGGTACCAACCAGGTGAAATGCATTTTCAGGGAGATGATCGAGTTCACCATCCAAAATCATGTTAAACCCTTTGATGGTATCATCAATTTTTACATACTCACCACTTTGACCCGTAAACTGCTCTGCTACGAAAAATGGTTGACTCAGGAATCGCTGTACTCGTCTGGCACGCGACACGACCAATTTATCTTCATCTGAGAGTTCATCCATTCCCAAAATGGCAATGATATCTTGCAGATCTTTATACTTTTGAAGAATTTCAGTCACTCTCTGTGCACATGCATAATGTGTTTCACCCACTACTTTAGGATCCAGAATCCTGGATGTAGAATCGAGTGGATCAACAGCCGGATAGATACCGATCTGAGTTAATGCACGGCTCAACACCGTGGTTGCATCCAGGTGAGAGAACGTCGTAGCAGGAGCGGGATCCGTCAAGTCATCAGCAGGTACATAAATTGCCTGAACCGATGTAATGGATCCATCTTTTGTGGAAGTAATCCGTTCTTGTAAGTTACCCATCTCAGTTGCCAGTGTGGGTTGATAACCTACGGCAGATGGCATACGGCCTAAAAGAGCAGATACTTCTGAACCGGCCTGAGTGAAACGGAAAATATTATCAATAAACAGCAGGATATCTTTGGAAACCTGATCCCTGAAATATTCAGCAACCGTCAAACCTGAAAGTGCCACTCGTGCACGCGCACCGGGTGGTTCATTCATCTGTCCGAATACCAGTGTGGCTTGAGACTTCTTCAGAACTTCAGGATCAACCAAAGAGAGGTCCCACTCTCCTTTCTCCATCGACTCTTTAAAAGCATCACCGTAATTAATAACACCTGACTCAATAAATTCACGCAAAAGGTCATTCCCTTCACGTGTTCTTTCACCAACACCTGCGAACACAGAGAGTCCGCCATGTTGTTTAGCAATGTTGTTGATGAGCTCCTGAATCAATACCGTTTTACCCACACCGGCACCACCAAAAAGACCGATCTTTCCACCTTTAGCATAGGGACAAAGCAGGTCAATCACTTTAATACCTGTCTCAAGCATCTCTGAACTGGTTGCCAATTCTTCGAAAGGGGGTGCTTCCCGGTGTATAGGGTATCTATCCTTTCCTTTAGGTTTTGGGATACCATCGATAGCTTCACCTACGACATTAAACAGTCTTCCCCGAATATCTTCACCAATCGGCATGGATATGGGTTGTCCTGAATCAATAACTTCAGTTTTTCGAACCAGGCCATCGGTCGAGTCCATGGCGATCGTACGTACTCTGTTCTCTCCAAGGTGTTGAGCAACCTCTAAATAGAGTTTCGATCCATCTTCTCTGTCAATGTATAATGCGCTTAAAATTTTCGGGAGTTGACCTTGTTCAAAATCGACGTCAACGACGGGTCCAATTACTTGGGCTATGGTTCCTTTATTCATTCAATCTATTTTTTTAAGTAGTCAATCTTTCCTTTAAGGGTAGGTTAATCAGATTACAACGTATGATTAATTCTCTTTTCATACAGCTTTAAAAGGTAGACACTTCTTGTTCAAAAATCAAAAATTTCAATGCATAGAAATTTGAAAATCAACCGTCTTTCAGCTTTAGATCATCCATCTTTGCAAGTAGTGGCTTCATTGCAAATACAAGCATCCTGCCGGTCTGTGTAATCACCCGGTTCAACATTAACAAAAATGTGACTTCTACTTTTTTAAATTTCCCGGATGGACTAATGGAAACACACATTTTTATATATTCCCAATCCGGCTAAAAAACCCCATAGTTCAAAATCTGAAATCATAAGAAAATATAATATGAATGTGTGTGAACAGGACCTGCCTAATTTAGTTGATGCTTCATTAGCAAAAAGTCGATCAAAGCTCTATATTTAGAATTGCCTTGAATATTGGCACAATTCGGGTAAAACCGGCAGAATTTTAACACATTAAATCATTGACAGAATTGGAAACGGAAGCGACTGCAAGATCTGTAAGCATCGATATTTTAATAGACTTTGACGACACAAGAAATATCAATTTTTCTGTTGCTAATGAGCTCGAACCCAGAGAGCGTGCACAAGTCCGGGAGTATGTTCAAAATATTTTAAGACGCAGAAGTTATCTCGATTTTATCATTAATAGTTTTTCAAGTATTGCCGTTGAAGAGATGAAACCGATGCTGAAGAATATTCTTCGTCTTGGTTTGTATGAGCTGCTTTTTATGGGTGGAACTCCCGACTACGCTTCGATTAATGAAGCCGTTGAAATTACAAAGTTAAGACTGGGGTCTAAATCCGGTGACTTGGTCAATGCGATCCTGAGGAATATTCAACGTGACATTAAAAAACTTCCCAAACCGGCTTTTGAAGATCGAACAAAACTGGTTGCTACCACATTTTCACATCCCGAATGGATGGTAAAACGGTGGGTTAAAAGGTTCGGGGAAAGGGAAGCTTTTCTGCTGATGCAAGCGAACAATCAGCGGCCAAACTATTATGTCCGCGTAAACAACCTCCGCACGAAGACTGAGAATTTCAAACTTCGTATGGAAAAATTGGATATCGTCATTGAAGAAAGTGATTGGCTCCCCGGATATTTTAAAGTTGAATCTGTGGCTCCATTTATTGCGAAGGATCTACTCAAAAAGGGTGTGTGCCTTGTACAAGATATCGCGGCAGGATTTGCACCCACTATAGTTGATCCCCTGCCGGGTGAGACGATCTACGATCTTTGTGCTGCACCGGGGACCAAGAGTATCGTGATGTCTGATATGATGAACGGCGAAGGCTCCATTATGGCAGTGGATATCAATCCGAAACGCCTTGAAATGCTTGCACAAAGTGCGATGGACTGTCAGGCTGAAAATATCAAAATCAGACGTGATGATGTCCGCGAACTTAACCTTAAACTTGCAGATGGTGTTCTGCTTGATGCTCCGTGTACAGGTACAGGTGTATTAAGTAAACGTGCAGACTTACGATGGAAACGAACAGAAGAAGATCTGGCAAACGCTGTTAAACTGCAAGAAGAGTTACTCGATGAAGCATCGAACCATGTTAAACGTGGTGGCAGGTTAATTTACAGCACTTGCTCCATCGAACCCGAGGAGAATTGGGAACAGATTCAAACGTTTCTCAATAAATATGACAACTACGAACTCGAATCACTCAAAGATTTTCTGCCGGAAGAAGTTTTGGTAGAAGACGGTTTCGCTTATCAAACTCTACCTCATGTTCATGGGTGTGACGGACACTTCGGAGTGCGTTTGATCCGGGTGAAGTAACTGATAACGATTTAATCGCCTCATCGCAAAAAAAAAGGAAATTCTTTGATGGTCTCTTTTATGTCGGCGTATAATTCGATTCTAAAATCTGACTGAAAACCTGCATATCTAAATTTTATGACTTCCAGGCCTACTGATACAGAGTTACCCAAGCAATATGATCACTCTTCAAATGAGCAAAAGTGGGTTGAATATTGGGAGGAAAATGGCTATTTCCATTCTGAACCGGATGAACGAGAACCCTATTCGGTTGTGATTCCTCCGCCTAATGTAACAGGTGTACTGCATATGGGGCATATGTTGAATAACACCATTCAGGATGTCCTGGTACGACGTGCCAGAATGATTGGTAAAAATGCATGTTGGATTCCGGGTACAGATCATGCATCCATCGCAACCGAAGCAAAGGTTGTTCAGAAATTACGCAAAGAGGGAATTAAAAAAAGTGATCTGAGCCGTGATGAATTTATCAAACATGCATGGAACTGGACGGACGAGCATGGGGGTATCATTCTTCAGCAGCTCAAAAAACTGGGCGCCTCCTGTGATTGGAAACGAACGCGATTCACACTGGAAGATGATCTCTATGATGCTGTTATCGAGTGCTTTATTGACCTGTACAACCGTGGATACATCTACCGTGGACAGCGAATGGTTAATTGGGATCCGGTAGCTCAGACAGCACTAAGTGATGAAGAGGTACTACATAAAGAGGTTCAATCCCAATTCTATTATGTAAGATATCGTGTCAAAGATTCCGATCAGGTCGTAACCATTGCAACCACCCGGCCTGAAACCATTTTAGCGGATACTGCCGTTTGTGTAAATCCAAAGGATGAGCGTTTTACGTCTTTGATTGGAAAAACAGCCATCATTCCAATTGTAAACAGGGAAGTGCCGATCATTGCAGATGAATATGTTGATCCGGAATTTGGAACAGGCTGTCTGAAAATAACACCGGCACACGACCCAAATGATTATGAAATAGGATTAAAGCATGATTTAGCCATCATCGATATGCTAAATCCGGACGGTACTGTATCGAATGAGATCGGTTTTTATGCAGGGGAAGACCGTTTTAAAGCCCGAAAATTGATTGTTAAGGATCTTGAATCAGGAGGTTCTCTGGTTAAAACAGAATCCTTAACCAACAAGGTTGGTTACTCAGAACGTACAGACGCGGTTATTGAACCTCGATTGTCTCTTCAGTGGTTTTGCAGAATGGAAGAGCTCAGTAAACCGGCACTCGATCATGTCATGAATGACGATGTTCAGTTCTATCC
The DNA here is from genome assembly GCA_040879905.1 of Balneolaceae bacterium. GTDB lineage: Bacteria > Bacteroidota > Rhodothermia > Balneolales > Balneolaceae > Rhodohalobacter. The sequence goes on from JBBDJK010000014.1 coordinate 26,670, forward strand.
GGCAAAGTTTAAAAACAGTTATCAGCATTGGATGGAAAACATTCGTGACTGGTGCATATCGCGTCAGCTTTGGTGGGGACAACGGATTCCCGCCTGGTACTATGGTGACGGATATGACGAATACGTTATTGCCAAAACTGTGGATGAAGCATTGAAGTTGGCAAGGGAGAAATCGGGAAATCAGAAACTGAACCGGGAAAGTATTCGACAGGATGAAGATGTATTGGACACCTGGTTTTCATCCTGGTTATGGCCGATCACTGTGTTTGATGGATTCAAAGATCCGGATAACAAAGACATTAACTATTATTATCCAACTCAGGATTTGGTAACAGCACCCGAAATCATGTTTTTTTGGGTTGCACGAATGATCATGGCCGGGTACGCATTCAGGGGGGATAAACCTTTCAGTAACGTCTACTACCATGGTATCGTTAGAGATGAAAAGCGACGGAAGATGTCGAAATCACTCGGTAATTCTCCTGATCCTTTAAAACTGATTGAGAAGTATGGAGCAGATGGTACCCGTGTCGGGATGCTATTTGCATCACCGGCCGGTAATGATCTCCTCTTTGATGAAAATCTTTGTGAACAGGGCAGGAATTTTTCCACCAAAATCTGGAACGCATTCCGATTTCTCACGATGAATATGGAGGAGGGTGAACAATACAACCCAACAACTGAAATTGACCCGGAGAATCTGGCTGACAAATGGATGGTTGGACGCATCAGAATGACTCTTCGGGAGATGGAAGATGACTTCTCAAAATATCGTCTCAATGAAGCACTCAAAAAGATCTATTCTTTGATTTGGGACGACTTTTGTGATTGGTTCATTGAAGTTTCCAAATCGAATGAACCGGGCAGCAATATGCCAAAAGATCATCTGGAACGAGCACTTGGATTTTTTGAGACTTTAATGAAAATGTTACATCCATTCATGCCATTCATTACAGAAGAGATTTGGCATCAAATTTCAGATCGTACAAAAGATGAGGCACTTACAATCAGTATGTGGCCTGAATCTGATGGTGAACTTTTTGAAGAATCTGTCACCCTCTTTCATACCATACAGTCGCATATTTCAACAATCAGAAATATTCAGGCTGAAATGAATCTGCCACCCAGATCTCCATTGCAGATCATCATTAAACCAAAAAATGAGTCCCTGGAATCTGACTTGTCGGATGCCGAGTGGATCTACCATAAACTATTGCCGGTTGCATCCATCACTATTGATAAAAAAAGTAGTAAACCCAAAGCATCCGCTGCAGCCGTGGTTGACGGTTCCGAGATCTATATACCCTTGTCCGGATTAATTGATCTCAATAAAGAGAGAGAAAAAATTCAAAAAGAAATAGATAATATCAGTGGTTATCTGAGCGGGTTGGACAAAAAACTTTCCAACAAACAATTTGTCGAAAATGCACCGGCTGAAGTGGTAAACAAAGAGAGACAAAAACGCGAAGAAGCCGTTTCAAACGTTGGCAAATTGAAAGAACAATTGGATGAACTGACCTGATTTTCCTCCTTATCTTGATTGCCATGATTAAAATCTTCATCTGATCAGGGTTTTCCCTACTCACCTTTCATATACTGATGGATACCACATAAATCTCAAAAAGATTAACTTGCTTTATGTTGTACCAACCCATATAAAAACCCATTCATATAGGAGGAGATCCATGATTTCGTCAGTGAAAAGAATACTCATCCCCACAGATTTTTCAAATACTTCTAAAAAAGCACTGGCCTACGCTTCAGTACTCGCAGAAAAAATGGGGGCCAGGATAACCATTCTAAATGTTATTGAACCACCCTTTAATTTCCCTACAAATGTAGAGGGGGTCATAGACTACCTGAAAGAGAATTCAGAATCCCATCTGAATCGGTTGATAGATGAGATTAATGATACGTATCCAAAGAAAAAATTTAAGGTTAAAAGCCAGATCCGGATTGGGAAACCAATCTCTCAGATTCTGGAAGCAATCAATGATCTGAATATCGATTTAGTTGTTATAGGCAGCAGTGTGGACGCGCCAACAAGAAAAGTACTCTTTGGAAGTGTCTCTACTGACGTGATACTCAGATCAAATAAACCGGTATTGGCCGTACCCGAAGAGGTAAATGGTTCAGAAATAAATTTCAAAAAAATTCTTTTTACAACCAATTTTCGACCTGTCGATTTTGATAATCTGAAACAGACAACTGAATTTGCCAAACTCTTTGGATCACAAGTTGATGTTCTGCATATATCAGATGAGAAAGACTTGAACACGCAAATCAAGTTTCGTGGGTTTAAGCAACTTGCCGAAGAGTCTGACATTTATGATAAACTCAATTTTAAATTAAAGATTAATGCAGATGCTTTTGATGGCATCTCTGAATATATATCGGATTATTCAACATCCATGATGGTAATGAATCGATATAAAAAATCAATTGTTGGTCTGTTGATGGACAAAAATTATGCTAAAAAAATGAGTGTTTACTCTAAAGTTCCGCTTTTGGTCTTAATTGGTGAATAAAATTAATATTGACATAATGAAAAGATGATATTTATCGTTTACAGAAAAATTCTGTAACTTGTTTTCAAGATCATCCAGACATTATTTGCCAAACCAAAAACCGGAAAATGGAAAGAATTAGAATTCTTACCATGATCATGCTCTATGGCATGATACTGCTTCTCATCCCCGTACAGTCTGTAGCCCAGACTGATCTTGAAAGAATTTCGGTTACTGAAAGAAGTGATGGGTTAGGTTATGTCATTCGATTTCATCTGACTGAAGCGGCTGACTCTTTCAGGGTAGCCCACCCCGAACCGGATTTAATTCAAATGATGATCTATTCAGAGCAATTAAACCCGGAAGATTTCATTAAACCTGAAGATTCTGATGCGATTCGTAATATTGAGTATCACAATTTCAGAGCAGGATTTGGAATCGATATTATCTTAAGTGGCAAGCATTCATACAAGAGTAATACCTATCCTGATCGAAATAGTCATCATATTCTCATTGCACTTGAAGAGAGTACAGATCAAGAATTAGAATCGATCACCTCGAATCAAGATTTTATCTATTGGTTTGATTATCAACAGCACGAATCCACTTTTGAATTATCTATTACTGATATTGATGATACTTTCCTTCAATTACGTAATGGACAAGGTATTAATGTAATCGTACTGGATGCAGGCCATGGCGGGAAAGACCCGGGAGCGATGAATCGCAGACTTGGAATCAATGAAAAAGACATTACGTTAGCAGTCGCTTTAAAGGTAGGAGAATACATTAATACTTACATGCCGGATGTTGAAGTTATTTATACCAGGGTTGATGATCGTTTTATTAATTTAGGTGACAGAGGTCCAATAGCTTCACAAGCAAATGGAGATCTTTTTATCTCTATTCATGCAAATTCCGTTTCAAACAATACAACTGCTCATGGAGCTGAAGTCTATATATTGGGTTTGGCCAGAACGGAGTCGGCATTGGCATCGATGAAGCGGGAAAATAGTGCAGCAAATTTGGGATCCGGTGGCGGACCCATACAGCTTTCAGAGGAAGAATTGTTAATTTATGAGTTAGCTAACGCAGGGAATTTGGAGGTCAGTGACCGACTTGCCAGTATGATTGAAAATCAATTCAGTTCAAGGGCTCAAAGACGATCCAGAGGTGTTAAACAAGCCGGATTCCAGGTTTTGTGGGATCTTCCAATGCCATCCGTCTTGATTGAACTTGGGTTTATTACAAATCCGAATGAAGCTAAATACATGGCAAGCGAATATGGACAGTCCATACTTGCTTCAGCCATTTTTAGAGCCATTAGAGATTTTAAACTGGATCACGACAAGAGCCTGCGGCAACCGTCAACTGCCAGTAATGAATAGAAACGAATCACTGATAATAGGAGTTGGTGGTGGAAGCGGATCCGGTAAAACGACGGTTGTTCAAAATATTGTACATGTAGTCGGTGAAAATAACATACTTGTCATCGAACACGATTCATATTATAGAGATCTCAGTCATTTATCACTGAAAGATCGTCAAAAGCAGAATTTTGATCACCCCTCTTCACTTGAAACCGAACTTTTAATCAGACACCTGGATGCCCTTAAAAGTGGGTACCAAATTGAAATTCCGGTTTATGATTTTGTTGCTCATACGCGGTTAGATAAAACGAACCCCTCATCTCCTAAGAAAATAATCTTAATCGATGGTATCCTGATTTTCAGTGAACCAAATCTTAGAAATCGAATGGATATTAAGATTTTTGTAGATACGGATGACGATATCAGACTATTAAGAAGATTAAGGAGAGATATCAATGAGAGAGGCCGTAATTTTGATGGGGTTTTGAATCAGTATGAACAGTTTGTCCGTCCTATGCATCTCGAATTTGTAGAACCCAGTAAACGATATGCAGATATCATCATTCCGCGTGGTGGCGAAAATATGATTGCACTTGAGATGATCAACGCTCTCATTTATCGAAAGCTGACCGGATTGTAAACCTCCTTGAATTTATTGAAATACTTAAGGATCGTTATACTGATCAATTATCCTTAAAAAGTGTTCCATCCCCTCAAATATTAAAAACTCTCTTATCATAAGATTCACATCAGAACCAATCAATGATGCAATGTAATCCGAATCTCCACCTGTTACATAAATTTGGAGCTCATTGCGGTTTAAATGTCTATATCGATCGATAAAATTTAGTATTGCACTTCTAATTCCCCCATTAATCCCCCAAGACAGACATTCAATAGTGGATTTCCCCGGAAAATTGTTGGGCAATTGAGCCTTTGGTATTGGTAATTCAGGTAAATAGTCATGTATCGCATTGGAAAGTATTTTTTTACCGGGCAAAATCACTCCACCCATGAATACAAGATCAGATGTCATATAATCAATTGTTATAGCACTACCGGCATCAATGACAATAATGTCTTTATTAGCACTTTTGGAGGCTGCTATACATACAAGGAATCGATCTAAACCTAAAGTATCGGGAGTATTGTATTCTAAGTGTTTATTTGGGATGTCACGATGTGTAAGAAGGGTCATATCTAACCCGTAAATTTTCGATTTAAGGAGCTCAAACAGATCTTTTCTGACAGATGTAACGACCAAATGCACACTTTTTTTACTTTTCTGGAGCTTCTGAAGCAAATTTTGAGGCTGATCTATGCTTTCTTCTATCAAAATCTTCCAGTTCCCCCCATCTTGAGTAGCAAGTTTAAATCGGCTGTTTCCAATATCCAGATATAATTTTTCCATTTCTGTTGTTTTAAATCGAACTTTTATATGTTAATACGATAATAACAGTTATCCATATAATAAGTGAATCTTCTGATAGTTTATGAATGGAGATTCAATGACAGTAAATTTTTTAATGGACTCAAAAATGATTCTAAACAATAAAATAGCAATTGTTACCGGTGCAAGCAGTGGCCTCGGAATTTCATTTAGTAAAAAATTAACGGAAAAAGGGGTTACAGTATATGGTCTTGCAAGACGTTTGAGTAAATTGGAAGAGATCAGAGATGAGTTGGGTAAGCAGTTTATCCCGGTACAAATGGACATAACTGAATCTGAAGATATTGAAAACTGGATAGGATCTACATTCATGAATGATCACATTCCTCATATTTTAATTAATAATGCAGGTCTTGGTTTATTTGGAAATGTAGAGGATCTTACTGTGGAAGAGTGGAACAAAATGATCCAAACGAATCTCAATGGAGTATTTTATATCACAAGAAAGGTGGTTCCTTTGATGAAATTATATGAAGGCCATTGTCATATATTGAATATTGCATCGGTTGCAGGTTTATTGGGAAACCCGAAATTATCCGGATACAACGCAACAAAGTATGGTCTGCGCGGATTCAGTGAAGCCCTTTTTAAAGAATTGCGTTATGATAAAATAAAAGTTTCAACCCTATTCCCAGGGTCGATTGCAACAAGCTTTTTTGATCATTCTGAAGGAATTGATGTTCACCCAAATATGCTGCATCCCGATGATGTAGCTGATACATTGATACACCTTCTTGAAACACCGGACAATTTCCTGATAAATGAAATAACCATGAGGCCACTAAACCCTAAAAATCCGGACGAGTTGTGAGAAGATTCATCATCATATTAGTATGGATCAGCATCATCTTTTATTCATGTACAGAAGAAAAAAATGAATATTTACTCGATGAAGAAACATATAAAAATGTCTTTATTGAACTCGTTATGGCTAATCATCTGGACAGGAAATTATTGGCAAATAATGACCAAGATGAATTAATTGCTCAGATTTATGAACATTATGGAGTTACTGCTGAACAGTTTAGATATACTCATGATCAATTTGAAAAGAATATTCAGGAGCAAACAAGAAGAGCTGAAGAAATGCTCGTAATGTTACGGGAGGAGAGGGAAAGAATCGAAAAGATTGAACTACAATACATTAATGAAAGTGGTGAATCGGCCGACAGCTTACGTCAGCGTCTATTAAGCCGGTAACGGATCTCGGGTGAATTTTCTTCAACTTTGATCAGATGTTCTTCCCGTATCATATATCGAATGATAGATTTTAATTTCTTGCTGTTTAAGCCGGTTTGACCTGAAATTTCTGCAATCGAACGATGTTGATTTTTTAAACAATTTTTGACTTCCCTGATTTCATCTTTTGTAATCCTGTCTGCCACTGTATTTTTATCAATGCAGTTGTCACATTTTCCGCAAGGTTCACATCCGGTTTCACCAAAATATGTGCGAATAAAAACCTCCCTGCAGTGTTTGGTAACTGCATACCTCTTCATGTACTGTAATTTTTTTATCAGAACATCTTTGTATTGATAAGCTTTCTCGTGATCGATATGAAGTTTATTCATCCGGGCTTCAATTAATCTAACCAGTGATGTATCCCCTTCCAGAGAAAAGGTAAGTAATTGATCATTTTCGGATAAAACTGTTAATCCTTTAAGTACTTGGTTTGATTGGAGAGATAGTTTCTCTAATACAAGAGATTCTTTCAAAAAGTGCTTTTTTGAAAGTGCCTTTGGACCATAGAGGCGTAACAACATATCGAGAAATTCTGCTTTTTTAGGCTCCATTTTATCCAGTACTTCCAATAGATATTCTCTGCTTACTAAAAACTGGATTCCCAATTGCTGCTCATACAAATCATAGAGTTCAATCACATTTAACCTCTGTAATAATGTGAGGCATGAAGATAGGAGGCGGGTAGATATTCCTCCCCTCTTTGCTAATTTGTTCATTTCTACCGGTTCAGCAAGTTCATGACTGCTTCCAACGGCGAGATTTAATTCATCGCAAAGTGTATTATATACAAGATTAAGACTTTCAAAGTCCGGATAAGATTTTTCAATTCTCTCTTTCAGATAATCATGATCGGAGTCTCTGTATATAAGTACAGGATAGCTCTCCAGCCCGTCTCTCCCGGCTCGTCCTGCCTCCTGATAATAGGATTCAATTGAAAACGGCATCGTATAATGTATAACATATCTGCAATCCGGTTTATCAATACCCATTCCAAATGCATTTGTGGCTGTAACTAGTGGAACACGGCCATCAATCCATTCATTTTGTACATTTTCTCTTTGATCAGCAGTTAATCCTGCATGATAAGCTTTGGCCAAAATTCCATCTTTTGTAAACCTGTTTGCCCACTGTTCGCAATCTTTTCTCGTGGATGCATATACAATACCACTTCCCAATTTTGAAGCTTTTTGTACACTCTTTATTAATACTTTCTGTTTTTGTTCATTTCTTGTTACCCACCAATTCAAATTCTCTCTTTTAAACCCACTGGTAATAATGGATGGTTCCTTAAAATCCAAAACATTCAACAGGTCCTTTTTTACTTCAGGTGTAGCTGTAGCTGTTAATGCCAGCCATCTTACACTCTCATCCAGTTGGGTTAATTCATCTCTAATGAGTCGATATGCAGGCCTGAAATCGTGTCCCCATTCGGAGATACAGTGCGCCTCATCAACTGCAATCATGGCAATATTTAATTGGGGCTGCTCAACTTTCCAAAGATCAGTAGCTAATCGTTCGGGGGCAATATAGAGCATTTTATACATTCCATTTCTCGCATTAACCAATCTCTGCTCAACTTCACGCTTTGATATCGTACTATTAACAAATGTGGCACGAATCCCCAATTTATTGAGTTGGTCAACCTGGTCTTGCATCAATGCCACCAAAGGTGAAATCACGATTGTAAGGCCATCAAACAGAAGTGCAGGAACCTGATAACAGAGTGATTTACCTCCACCGGTTGGGAAAAGAACCAGTGTTTTTTTTCCATCTAAAACAGACTGAATAGCATCCCCCTGTCCTTGACGGAATGAGTCATAACCCCAAATCTTTTTTAATATCGATTCCGCTTCACTTAGCTGAAATGTTTTCATTGGTCAATTCTATTCAATTGAATTACCCTGGTATATGAATCCAAAATGTTTTGAATATGGAAAATAAACAAACTCAACACCAAGTATCTTCACAACCAAAGAATATATCGATCATTCAACTGATGAAGATAGAATAAGAATTAGAACCCAACGGTTACTCCCAGTTTAAAATGAAGCAAAAAAGGCGTGTACTATTTGTACACGCCTTTTTTAACCAATTATATTCCACGTTTCAATAAGTTCAATGATCAGAAGATGGCTTTCATATAATCTCTGCGCATTTGAGCAATTGCAGAAATACTAATTCCTACCGGACAGACGGCTTCGCACTCTGCAAAGTTCGAACAATCACCAAAACCCTCTTTCTCCATCTGATCTACCATAGCAATCGAGCGTTTATCTTTCTCAGGTTGTCCCTGTGGTAATGCATTTAAATGTGACAATTTTGCACCTGTAAAGAGAGAAGCTGATGAATTCGGACAGGCTGCTACACACGCTCCACACCCGATGCATGTCGCATAATCAAATGCCTGATTTGAAACTTCCTGTGGTATCGGGATCAGATTTGCTTCGGGTGCCGCACCGGTTTTAACAGATATATATCCCCCTGCTTCAACGATTCTGTCAAGTGCTGAACGATCCACAACCAGATCTTTGATGACCGGAAATGCTGCCGCTCTCGGTGGTTCAATAACGATAGTGTCACCATCATTATAGTTCCTCATGTGCAACTGGCATGCGGCCGTCTGATGCTTTGGGCCATGCGCACGGCCGTTAATGACCATATTACACGATCCACAAATCCCTTCCCTGCAATCATGATCAAACTCAACAGGATCTTTGTCCTCTTTCATGAGTCTCTCATTCAGCACATCCAACATCTCGAGAAAGGACATATGTTCGCTCACACCCGGCAACAGGTAGTCTTCGAAGCGACCGGGATCACTTGTATTTTTCTGTCGCCAAATTTTCAGATTGATTGTCATCTCACTCATAAAATAATCCTGTTATTTATAGCTTCTTTGTTTCATTTCCACAAACTCGAACTCAAGGGGTTCTTTGTGAAGTTTCGTTTCAAGTTTACCGTTCACACCCAAATATTCCCAAGCTGAAACATAAGCGTAATCCCGATCGTTTCGTATCGCTTCTCCTTCATCCGACTGATACTCATCTCTGAGGTGACATCCGCAAGACTCATTTCTATCAATGGCATCCAATGCCATCAATTCAGCAAGTTCAAAATAATCAGCAAGACGCAGTGCATATTCCAGATACTTATTATAGTAACCTGCTTCACCCGGAACCCTTACATTCGTCCAAAATTCGTCTCTGAGTTTTCGTATCTCTTCAATTGCTGTTGTCAGACCCTCCTTGCTTCGGGAAATCCCTACTTTGTCCCACATAATTTTACCCAGCTCTCTGTGGAACTCAATAATCGTTTTATCCCCTTTAATCGAAAGTAATTTATCCAACTGTTCTGCTGAACTTTTTGCAGCTTCACCGAAAGCTTCGTGCTCGGTATCTACTTTCGAAAGATCTGTATCAGCCAGGTAATCGCCAATTGTGTAAGGAATGATAAAATATCCATCAGACAAGCCCTGCATTAGAGCACTTGCACCGAGTCGATTGGCTCCATGATCAGAAAAATTCGCTTCACCAGCCACAAAAAGTCCGGGAATGTTGCTCATCAGGTTATAGTCAACCCAAAGGCCACCCATTGTGTAGTGAACAGCAGGGAATATTCGCATCGGTGTCTCATACGGATTTTCATCTGTGATATTTTCATACATATCGAACAGGTTACCATATTTCGCTTGAATCACCTCTTTACTGTCCCGTTTGATGGCATCACGAAAATCAAGATAGACGGCTAATCCGGTATCACCCACACCCAAACCATCGTCGGTTACAATTTTGGCATTTCTTGATGCGACATCTCTGGGAACCAGATTTCCAAAACTCGGGTAACGTTCTTCCAGAAAGTAGTAACGCTCCTCTTCCGGTATATCATTCGGCGCCCGTTTATCACCTTTTTTTCGTGGAACCCAAACCCGTCCATCATTTCTCAAACTTTCACTCATCAGTGTCAGTTTTGACTGATAGTCTCCGGAAACCGGAATACATGTAGGGTGGATCTGAACAAAACATGGGTTTGCAAAAGCAGCCCCCCGTTTATGGCATCTCCAGGCTGCTGTTACATTTGAATTTTTTGCATTTGTTGAGAGATAAAAGACATTCCCGTACCCACCAGTACAGAGTACAACGGCATCAGCATACCACTTCTGAATTTCACCGGAAACCAGATTCCGTGTAATGATACCTCTTGCTTTACCATCAACCATTACCAGGTCGAGCATCTCCTGTCTCGGGTAATTTTTAATTTTACCGGAGTGAACCTCTTTCATCATCGCCTGATAGGCACCCAGTAAAAGCTGTTGCCCTGTTTGACCTCTTGAATAAAATGTTCTCGATACCTGTGCACCACCAAATGAGCGGTTATCCAGCAAACCACTGTATTCTCTACCGAAAGGAACGCCCTGTGCAACAGCTTGATCAATAATATGATTTGAATTTTCTGCCAGTCTGTAGACATTCGCTTCACGGCTTCGGTAGTCACCGCCTTTAATGGTATCATAGAAAAGTCGCCAGACACTATCCCCATCATTCTGATAGTTCTTGGCGGCATTGATTCCCCCTTGAGCAGCAATACTGTGAGCCCTTCGTGCAGAATCCTGTATACAAAATGTCTGTACATTGTATCCCAGTTCTGCCAGACTTGCGGCTGCCGATGCACCTGCCAAACCTGTTCCAACTACAATAACTGTATACTTGCGCTTGTTGTTGGGTGATACCAGTTTCACATCTTTCAGATGTCTGTTCCACTTCTCTTCTAAGGGTCCTGAAGGTATTTTAGGATCTAATTTCATAATCTTTAGTTATTCTGTTATAACCTGTTAATTGCAATTGATGAGTGCGGCTTCACAACCACCGCCAAAATAGATATAGAGCGGAATGATCAGAAATCCGACTGCCAGCAGAACCGCAATGATCACACCCATCGGGTAAATGACGGCGGATGCTTTAGGGCTGCGCAGCGTTAATGATGTAAATGCACTCCAGATACCGTGTCCCAGATGTGTACCTAATAAGATCATCACAAACGTGTAGCCAAATGCATAAAAAGGATTTTGGAATGTATCCAGTACAAGTGTTTTAATATCGTGCATCTCCACTCCATCAACATTTGAAACCCCCATATCTCCAAGAGCAAACGTATTAATATGAATCACCACAAAGATCAACAATACAAACCCTGTAAAGGCCATACTTCTGGAACTTAAACTCTGTTTACTCGGCCCCCCTTTGCTGCTGTATACTTTATAGTCCTGAGGCCGTGCCTTTCTTTTCCCAAACCAGATTGAAATCCCGATCCATGCGTGGATTACAAAAATCAATAGTAACCCAATTCTGGCTATCCAGAGTAGTGGCCCAAGCTGATGCAAAAAATGGGAATAACTATTCATTGCATTCGGATCACCGAAAATGGCAAGATTACCGGCCAGATGAAAGATAATGAAGAAGACAAGCAGAAATCCGGTCAGCCCGGTTAGTATTTTTCGGCCAACCTGTGACTGAAACGCTTCAATAATAGATGGCATATAATTTTATTTTGATAATATAGGTGACATTTCTTTATATAAACAGGATATTCTCCTCTGATTCGCCCCGTTTTGATCACTGTAAATTCGTTTCTTTTACCATAAAAGGCAAGGCAAATGCGTTTATGTGTCTCAATTAGATCTTATTCAGAAAAAATCTAAATTGCCTTGAAAATTCAAATAAGATGAACTCATTTTGCATTATACAGTTACAGAAACATATCAATCAGAAAACCGGATAAGAGGTTCTAAATTTATCGCATCGGTGTCATCGATTAAAACTCAATCGGATGTTGAACGGATTCTAAATACTGTTAAAACTGAGCATCCGACTGCCACACATTACTGTTATGCTTATTTGTTTAATCTTTATGAGCCGATTCAGTTCGTGAATGATGACGGTGAACCGGATGGAACAGCAGGATTGCCCATCTTAAATGTTTTAAAATCATTCAATCTGATGAATGTGATGATTGTAGTTGTACGATATTATGGTGGTAGAAAATTGGGCAAAACGGGGTTGATTGATGCATACTCGGGGACTGCAAAACTTGCAATTGATCATGCCAAAACGAAACAAATTATCCCCATTACAAAAATTGAAGTACATTTTGGATATCAACACCAATCCATATTGGATAAGTTAAAAAGTGATTATACGCTTTACGAATTAAATTCAACATATCTTGAATTCATAGTGCTTGAAATCGGAATTCCAGTTCAGGTTGCAACCGAAGTGATTCATAAACTCAGATCCTTCGAGTACTTATTTCATAAACTTGAAGTGACTGGTGAAAGCTTTTACATTGAGGAATGAAATTCTTTTATATAGTGTCAAGCTTTTTAGCTTAAGCGGTCCTATTTTTTAAATAATCGTGAATCAGTTGGTAACATATTTTTTCAATTTCAAAACTCACTATGAAAATTTATACAAAAAGAGGCGATAAGGGATCTACTTCTCTATTTGGCGGTATAAATATTGAGAAAAACAGCAGCCGGATTCACGCATACGGAACCGTTGATGAACTCAATTCTGTACTTGGCCTGAGCTTGACCCATCAAATCAGTAATCGTGGCGAAGAGATTCTGTCAGAAATTCAGAAACAGCTTTTTGTTCTGGGCGCAGATCTGGCAACTCTTCCATCCAAAAAAACAAAAATCAATCGAATAGGTGAGTCAGAAATTGAGCAACTTGAATCCTGGATTGATCAGCTTGATGAACGGCTGCCAGCACTTACTTCATTTATATTACCCGGGGGGTCACGTGTGGGAGCATCACTCCATCTCGCCAGAACGGTTTGCAGGCGAGCAGAACGTTATACGGTTGAACTGATGAGGAGTGAATCAATTTCTGAACATACAGTTATCTTTTTGAACCGATTGTCAGATTTATTGTTCGTACTCGCGAGGTATGAAAATCAGGAGGCTGATATTGAAGAAAAAAAATGGATGCCCTGAAAGTAATCCATTTTATAAATAAACCCTGTTTTTCAGGTTCCAATAAACGTATGTAATAAACTCGAATTTTAATTTTATTAAAACTGACTCATTTATGGCACTCATGATCTCTGTTTCCGGTATCCGAGGTATTTTTGGTACACATTTAACTCCGGAAAATCTTGTGACATTTTCTGCTGCATACGGTACATGGCTGAATGGAGGAACTGTGGTTGTCGGCCGCGATTCCAGAGTGACCGGTCAGATCTGTGAAGATATTGTCTGTGCAACACTCCAAAGTACCGGATGTGATGTGATTAAGGTGGGTATTGCGACAACACCTACGGTTGCAATGGGGGTTCTTAAACATCGTGCTAAAGGAGGTATCATTCTGACTGCAAGCCATAATCCTGAACAGTGGAATGCTCTCAAACTGCTCAATGATAAGAGTGAATTTTTAGACGCTGAACAAGGAAGTGAAGTACTGAAAATTGCTGAGACCGGGAATTTTGCTTATAAAAAATTTGATCAAATCGGATCAATTACAGTGGATGAAGAACTGATAGACACTCATATCGATAAAATACTCGCCCTCCCCTATATCGAATCTGATCTTATTCGTAAACAAAACTTTACAGTCGCTGTGGATGCAGTGAATGGCGCGGCGTCACATGCACTTCCGCAACTGTTGGAGATTCTCGGCGCAAACGTCCATAAAATACACTGTACCCCGAACGGGATTTTTCCGCACAATCCGGAACCACTGCCTGAACATCTTTCTGAGATCTGTGATCTGGTCAGAGAACAAAAATGTGATCTGGGGGTTGTTACGGACCCGGATGGTGACCGGCTCGCACTGGTAGATGAAAATGGAGGCCTCTTTGGTGAAGAGTACTCTCAGGTGATGGCCTTTGATTTGATTCTGTCCAAAACTCCGGGGGATACAGCGACAAACCTCTCCTCTTCCAGAGCTGCTGATGATATTACTGAAAAATATGGCAGAATCTGTCATCGATCAGCGGTGGGTGAAATAAATGTAGTCAAGGTGATGCAAAAAAATAGGGCTGTCATTGCCGGGGAGGGAAATGGTGGTGTCATTAATCCCGATTTACATCCCGGGCGTGATGCTTTGGTTGGGACCGCTATGGCGTTACAACTATTGGCAGAACGTAACTTAAAAGCATCAGTTTATCGAAAATCACTTCCACACTATGAAATGAGTAAACAGAAATTACAACTATCATCCCTTGGAGTAGATGCAGATCAATTGCTGATCAAAGTCGCTGAGACATTCAGAGATCGAAATCCAAATACGATTGATGGTGTAAAAATTGATTTTGATAACGGATGGGTGCATTTCCGAAAATCAAACACTGAACCGATCGTAAGAGTTTATAGTGAAGCAGAAAATAGAGAAGCAGCAGAAAAACTGGCAGAAGAGGTCATCTCAATCATCACGTGATTAAAACTTTTCTCAATTTGATACCAATATTCCATATAAACCGCTATTATTTAACAGATTTTAATCCAAATAATAATCATCAGGCATGATCAAATCGATGACCGGTTTTGGCCGGGGAGAATACGCATCTAATGGTTTTCAGATCACTGTTGAGCTTAAAACACTCAACAGCCGATATCTTGATATTTCCATACGTACCCCAAAAAGTTTACAGGATCACGAACTCGACATAAAAGAGATGATTCAAAAAAAGCTTTCCCGGGGTAAAGTTCATATCAATATCAATGTTGAAATGAAGAATGACAACCATACTCAAATTGCATTCAACAGTGAAAAGGTTAAAGCGTATGGGTTGATGCTTAATGAGGTGAGAACCCTTGCTAATATTAAAGAACCGGTCACAATTCGGGATATTTTAAGATTTGAAGAGATATTTGAAACAAAACAACCGGATGAAGAATTAGTCAATGAACTATGGAATTACACCGGTTTAGCAATGGATGATGCCATCAAGATGCTCAACACAATGCGGGAACAGGAGGGGAAAGAATTAAAAAAAGATCTTTTGAATCAAATAAAAGGAATTTCTGAGATGATCCTTGAAGTCACACAAATTTCAGAAGCGAGAGTCCCTGGGGTGAGGGAAAAATTGCAGACTCGCATTAAAAGTATGATTTCAGAAGATAAGATTGACCCGGAAAGGATGGAGATGGAGATCGCGCTCCTGGTCGATAAAATGGATGTCAATGAAGAGATCATCCGGTTACAATCACACCTTAAATTCTTTCTGGAGGCACTCGAAAGTGATGTGCCTGTGGGCAGGCGTATCAATTTTTTATGTCAGGAGATCAATCGAGAACTCAATACGATTGGATCAAAAGCGAACGATTCAGTGATCTCTCAGCATATTGTCCTGGGCAAAGAGAAACTTGAACAGGTGAGAGAACAAGTACAGAACATTGAATAAACAGGGAAAAATAGTGGTATTGGTTTCGCCCAGCGGTGGTGGAAAGTCAACCATGGCTAAACGACTGTTAAAGGATTTTGAGAAACTCAAATTTTCAGTCAGTGCCACCACACGGGCACCCAGGGAAGGTGAAATAGATGGAGTTCACTACCGGTTTATAAGCAGAGAAGAATTCAAGGATAAAGCTGCACGGAATCAATTTTTGGAGTGGGAAGAGTTTTACAATGGTACATTGTACGGAACACTGCGAGAGAGCGTTGAAAATGATCTGAAAAAAGGATATTTTGTCTTGCTTGACATTGATGTTCTTGGCGCATTGAACATTCAGAAAATGGTTGGTGATCAGGCGTTGACGATATTTTTATCTCCACCGTCCCTGGATGTACTTGAGGAGCGATTGCGTTTACGTGGTTCGGAATCGGAAGAGGCACTGAAAACCAGAATAGAGCGCGCAGGAAAAGAGATGTCGTTTGTGGATCAATTTGATGCCATTGTGATCAACGATCAGATCGAGGAAGCCTATAAACGGATCAAAGATTTGGTTAATAATTTTATGATAAAAGGATAAACAGTTATGCCTATTAGAACTCTTGATGTAGAAAAGATTGGTGGAGTAGCAAACAAGTATGAAAAAATAGTTGTTCTCTCAAAACGTGCTCGTCAAATCGCAGCGCAGGAAAAACTCGAATTAGACGAAAAACTGAAGTATTTCGAAGGTTTTGAGGATGAAGATGAGTTTACTTTCAATGAAGAGCAAGAACGGATTTCGAAAGCTTTTGAAGAGCTTCCACACGCTGCACAACGTTCTGTAAGTGAGTTACTGGAAGATAAAATTACCTTCAAATATCCTGTAAAAGAACTTTAAATGTTATCCGGTAAACGCATATTACTTGGCGTTACCGGTGGTATTGCTGCTTATAAAGCGGTATACCTATTGAGAGAATTTCAAAAAGCGGGAGCTGAAGTACGTGTGGCGATGACCCCTTCGGCAACCCGCTTTGTCGGTACAGAAACCTTTGCCTCCCTCAGCCGACACGAAGTGGCCGTAGATGTTTTTAACGAGGAGAAACCGGGTAAGTCCTGGACGAAACATATTCAATGGGGTGAATGGGCAGACCTGTTTGTGATTGCCCCATGTACAGCCAACACACTCGCTAAAATTGTTCATGGCCAGTCTGATAATATGCTCACGACGGTCGTATTATCCGCACGCTGTCCCATTCTGCTCTGCCCTACTATGGATGGTGAAATGTACGAGAGCCCTGCCGTTGCAACAAACCTGAAGAGAACTGTTGGAATGGGATTTTACATTCTGGAACCGGAAAAAGGTTATCTCGCAAGTGGCTTGGATGCAGTGGGTCGATTACCCGAACTTGATGTGATTCTCAAAAAATGTGATCAAATCATCGAAAATCACGCGATTCAAGGTCCGTTAACTGGGAAAAAGGTGCTGGTATCTGCCGGTCCGACACGGGAGTTTGTAGATCCGGTACGTTTTATTTCCAATCCAAGCAGCGGTAAAATGGGTTTTGCTATGGCCGAAGCCGCACGAATGTTGGGTGGAAATGTAACACTATTATACGGTCCGGTATCCGCACCTATTCCGGATCGTTTCCATTCTGAATCATTCGTGTCTGCAGATGACCTTATGGCACTCGTTCACAAACATCACGATGCCGATGTCATCATCATGGCTGCCGCAGTATCTGATTTTAAAACTGCTCAATCACATGCACAGAAAGTTAAAAAGAAAAATGTTTCACTAACTCTCCAACTTGAGAAAAATCCCGATATCCTGCATTGGCTTGGAGAAAACAAACGTGAAAACCAGATTCTAATTGGATTTGCAATGGAGACTGAAGAGCTGATTCAAAACGCACTATCAAAATTAGAGAAAAAAAATCTGGACTGGATTTGTGCCAATTCAGTGACTGATGAGGAGTCAGGATTTGGATCGGATACAAACAAAATCACCCTCCTTGGCAAGGATGTTGAAAAAATATTTTCAGGCACCAAACGTGAAATAGCCGGGCAAATCCTACAGTCCATTTTTCCGGATAAATAACATTTAAAACCGCCTCTGTATATCTTCAAAATTAAAACTCCACACGCCGGGCAGGGGGTCGATGATCGTAAATTTCACATCTGATTGCTGACCGAACGAATCACTTTTGTTCACCAATTCCCTGACGGAGCATGACACCCCAATCTTTATTTCCTTTCAGATAGTCAATGAGTCCCTTTAACCTCCACCATGCATGTAACTGCCGATAACCTATATTTTCCAGCAGCGCGAAAAATATAAGGATTATAACATCCTTCACATTCTCATATCTGCGGGTTGTCAACTCTTCCAACAGTACTGCAGAAACGGATAATATCATTCCAAAAACTACAGATGCGATCAAAAAGAGTCCTGCGAATGTAATATTGATAATCCCGAACCATAATGAAAAAGCCACATAAATATATCCGAATAGTTCGATCAGAGGAGATAATAGTTCTGCAAAAAGAAAAAAGGGCATCGCTACCCAACCTATACGGCCATACTTTGGATTGAACAGCATATGTTTATAACGAAAGAGAGTATCGGCGAGGCCTCTGTGCCATCGGTTACGCTGTACTGCCAGAGTCCGGCTGTCTTCGGGAACCTCCGTCCAGCAAACCGGTTCAGCGATAAAACGAATACGATAAGGGATGTTGTTTTTAATATGATAATCATGAAGGCGTAACACCAGTTCCATATCCTCCCCCACTGTGTCGTGGAGGTAGCCACCGGCATTTATCACCGCCTTACGGTCAAAGACGCCAAACGCGCCGGAGATAATCAGAAGTGCATTTAGATAGTCCCATCCCACACGGCCAAAGAGAAAGGCCCGCAGGTATTCGACAGCCTGTATCCTGCCCAGATATGACCGGGGAATTCGAACCTCTTCAATCTGCCGGTTTCGGAATGTACAGCCATTGGCAACCCGAATAACACCCCCCACCGCAATGGTCGACTCATCTTCCATAAATACACGCAGCATTTTGATGATAACGTCCGTCTCCAGAATGGAATCAGAATCAACTGCACAGAAAAGATCCTTGGATGCGATATTGATACCGGCATTTAAGGCATCTGCTTTCCGGCCATTCTCTTTATCCACTACGATTAATCTGGGGTATCTCTCTGATGTATAGACTCCCCTGATCGGTTTATGGTCAATATATTTTGGCCTGTGCCGACGATCCTCTTTCAGTTTATAATAATCGAGCATCAGTTGCAGAGTATTATCCTTACTACCATCGTTCACCACCACTACTTCAAAATTTGCATACTTAATATTCAAAAGTGAGTTAACAGAGTTGATAATCGAGTCTGCCTCATTAAAGGCCGGAGCGATGATACTGACCGGTTTATAGAGATTGGTACTGTATACACCGGTCATTTTAAAAACTCTGTCAATATCCTTGTACTTCCGGATATGAAAAAATGATGCGATGATTAGAAAAAGGTAGGTGAAATTTATTAATAGAAAGTATACCAATATCAGTATGTTGAATACCAAAAGGAAATCAAACAGTATCGACATAACTTCCTCCGGTATGTAAAATCTCGTTCCACTCCTGATGATACCTTGTATTTAGAAAATTGTGCATCTTTGCTGAATTGGAAGATTGAGTCAATGCCAATTGCGCGATGATTCTTACTTCAAGGTCATCATCTTCTGCAAGTTTTAGAAGAATAGGATCCAGCTCTTCTGAGTAGAATTTCTGAATCCATTTAGCAGTGGACAGTCGTACGTTGCTATGTTCCGAGTTCCACGTTTTATTTTCCGGTACCAACGATAAAATATTCCTTCCTGATAAATCTGCTAATGTATCGATCAATGCAGATGTCAAAACCCCCTCAACATCATGCAGATATGGAAACCGAAAAAATTCCACCAGATCATCCGAAAGCTGATAAAATCCTAAATCGGGCATCATTTTTATGATTGAAGCAGCATTTCTAACGGGTACATCCACATCCGTGATATGCCTGAAAAGTACATCAGATGCCCTTCCGCTATTTTCATGGAAATTGCAATATTTGTAGATAATATCGTTAATAGCCATTGATGCGAGTCCTTCACTGTGAATAAAAACGTTCATGGCTTCATCTCTGATTTTTTGTTCAGACGTGTTGATCAATGCAAGAGTTGAGGCGTATTTTATGACCGGATATTCATGATATTGCAACTCACGCAGCCGGTTAATTACTGTACGTTCAGTAGTATGTTTCTTTTCAAAATACATACAAGCTTGTGCAAGCTTAAGAGGTGTACCGTTTCGCAACGATTCGATAAAGTAACGGTTAAAATGAGGTAGATTCAGTAAACTTCGCAGCTTTTTCTTCTGCTCTCCATCGAAGTTATCGATCATTTCAGTAATATTTCTGAACGCAGCGATCACTTCATACCTGTTATTCAAACTATTCGAAAAATCAAGTTTGGACATCTCTCCATCCAGATACCAATAGAGGGTGGGTAAAATTTTTGCTTCCGATTCTTCCATGATGATAGCCCATTTTTTCAACAATACTCTTCTGACTAAAACGAATGCAATCAAAATAAAAAACAGCGAAACCAGTACATAGAGAGTGATCCGGATAAAATCGATTGCGATACTGTCAAAATATGAGCTCATTCTTTTGATGGGAGATTAGACAGTGCACGCTCGATTCGTATGATCAGGTTATCGATATTAAAAGGTTTTTGAAGATAGTCGTGTATTCCAAGATCAAAAAGTGCCTTCACCTCTTCAGATACCTCTTTGCCGGATAGGACAATAATTCGTGATATATCCATCAGGTTCTCCTCTTTCACAATTTCAGCTACTTCGCGCCCATCGATTCCCGGCATCATCATATCCAGGATTACCAGATCCGGTTTAAACTCTTTAATTCCATCGACACCATCCAAGCCGTTATCGATATGTCTAATCTCATATCCTTTTTTTTGTAACCTGAATTTTACGTAATTCGCGATATTAGTATCGTCATCAATCAGTAATATTTTTTTTGACATCTCTTTTAAATTGGAATTCTAACCTTAATTTCAGTACCAACATCAACTTTAGAGGTAATATTTATCATTCCTTTCATCAATGAAACATATTTTTTTGATAAGAACATACCAAAACCCGATGATTTTTTCCCTTCAGTATCCTTCCGTATGATGGATTCCTTTCCTGAATAAATATCATCAAGTATCTGTTCCGGTATCCCTATACCGGTATCCGTAATCGTCAATTCCAATAGGGTTTTAGTTGTCTCTGTTTTGGTCAAATGGACAGAAATCGTGCCTCCTCTATCTGTAAAACGGATGGCATTGTTCAGTAAATTTCCCACAATTTGTTTCCATTTATCACTGTCAAGATTGGCTTTGATCTGTTTATCCATCCGAATATCCAACTTTTGATCCTTCCGGAGTACCATTTTTTTGTAGAGTTCGATCACATTTGATGTGACTTCCTCAGCATCGACTTTTTCGTTCCTGATGATAAAAGCTTGATTCCGGACATATTCAGAATCCAGCATCAGATTGATAATACTTAAAATGGATTCGCTTCCTTTTTCAATATTCCCGACCATTTCAAGGAAATACTCATCTTTCAACTCCTCTTTGAGCAACTCTGAATAACTGATAATCCCTGCAAGTGGATTTCTGATATCGTGACTGACGATCTTTATCAATTCATCTTTTTCATCATTCTTTTTTTTCAGCTCATTTCGTGTCAGATTCAATTCATATCTCGACATGATCTCATCTGCAAGTGTTCTTAATGCTTCTTTCTGAGAGTCTGACAGTACACCGGGTTTGGTATCGATCAAACAGAGTGTTCCAATTTTAAAGCCATCCGGCGTTATCAGGGGAACGCCTGCATAAAATCTAAGATTTTTCTGACCATGTAATTTTGGGTTCTTTTTAAACAGCTCATGATCATAACTGTCACGAATTTCCAAAATATCATCTTGCAGTATTGTGTACTGGCAAATCCCTAAACTACCGGGTTTGTCATCCCTTTCAATTCCATAGGATGCTTTTACGTATTGTTTGTCGTCTGTAATCAGTTTAATGTAGGAAATCGGTACATTACAAATCTGTGCAGCAAGGGCTGCCAACCGGTCAAATACAGGGTCCTGTTCGGGAATGTGATCTAATGTTTCATATCGATAAAGTGCATTCAACCTCTTTCTTTTTTCACTTGAAGCTGAATTTTTACTTTTAACCATCTATTTGGTTTTAAAAGTTATTTATTAACGAGACGACATCAGTAATTAGATTTTAACATTTAAGTGTCCCACATTATAATAGATTTTCCAATCATCCTCTATGAAAAAGGAAATATAAAAATGTTATGTGAATGATCATTTTGTACATTGATCACGCAAAAATGATTCACAGTCAGGAATTTACAACCAATCTTGTACATGAATAGCTTTAACCAACAGATCCTCACCTATTCAGATGAATTGCGGCAAATCCTATCGCTCTCTCTATCTGTGCTCTGTGTCGGTTTAGTGATTCAGTAGAAGCAGATATCTGGTTTCAGAAAGGGTCTGAAATTGACCCTGAAAATGAACTATTGCCGGTTCTGGAAAGGCAGATGCAGTAAATTAAATCGATCCAAATCCATTTAAAAACGGATCTGTAAACCGCCATTTACAGTAAAGATATTTGTATAATCACCCGGTGAAAAGGTAAGTTCCTGCCGGGCTGCATCAAATGAAGCAAAAATTGCCAAATCAGTTTGGATACTTTTAAAAACATCCACTCCCAAATACCGGGACTCGACTAAAAAAACATCACCCGAGACATCCTGAAATCTTCTCTCTTCCGGAGAAAAACCGAAACCACCTCTAAACGTAATATAGTCATCCGGCCCGCCAAAATATCTGCGAGCCCTCACATTCACTGACCTTGAAAATCCGACATTACTGGGTGTGATATATGGCCTTAATGTAAATAACCAATTCCCTTGGTATTTCGTAATGGTACCTGTATAAATCATCACATCACTGTTCTGAAATTTCAAATAGCGAAAACCGGCTGAAATTTCAAACGCATATGGAAGACCCTTATGAAGCTCTGCTCCTGCCCTAAATTCAGGAAAAATGGAACTGTTTGATACTCCAATATTCAAATAACCGTACCATCCCTCCGCAATACTCGGATAAAAATCGATTTCAGGTTGAAAGCCGATTGTATCAAACCGGTTTCCGTAATTGACCCTTCCAATAATTGACCCAATCGAGGTACGCCGGGA
The DNA here is from genome assembly GCA_040879905.1 of Balneolaceae bacterium. Taxonomy (GTDB): domain Bacteria; phylum Bacteroidota; class Rhodothermia; order Balneolales; family Balneolaceae; genus Rhodohalobacter. The sequence goes on from JBBDJK010000014.1 coordinate 49,931, forward strand.
CAGTTGCAGATAACTTTTGTGGACCGGATCAAATATTTCTGAAAACCAATCGTAGGTGTAGGAACCGCTGAGTGTATAATTTTGAGATGACATCCGGATACTTTCCCGAAGATTCCTCGATTCTCTGCTTGCCGGATTTAATTGATCCACTCGGTCGAGCATACGCAATGCAGTCCGTTCATCCTCAGCCAGGTAGTTGGCGTTTGCAGTTTTCAATAAGACCTCCACATCTATCGGATAATAGTTTGCTGCCACTGAAGCTATCCTGACTGCTTCATCATAATTTTCTGCCCAACTTTCATTATCAATAGAAGCTAATAGTGCTGCTTTGTGATTTGGCTCGCGTTGTAGTACATATTCCAGTTCTTCCCTTGCAAGGTCGTACTCTTCATCCCAGGAGTAAGTTCGCGCAATCAGAAGCCGTACATCGTGGTAATCGGGTGCAATCTCCAAAATGGCATACGCAAGTTGACGCGCTTCCTCTCGATTTCCATCAAACGCGAGTACCTGCGCCTCACTGAATGCCGTATCAACATTATCCACTTCCTGAGCAATCACTGTTGAAATGGTCAGCCCATAGATGAGTCCTGCAAAAAGAACCCGTTTTATTATATTATCAAGTTTTTTCAATTGAAGTGGATTAAATTATTTAATCGGTTTGAACCAAAATAGTCTTTTAAAAAAGTTGCGTCCCACATGCTTGCGTTCAAGTTATCATTAAATGTACTTAATACCTGTACATATAGTTAAAAAATCCTGCTAAACCGGGTATGTTATTTAACCCATGTTTGATTAAATAAAGAAGAACCGCTAATTAAACACTCATTTTATCGATCATTATATAGCTAAATGTTGCTGCAATCCGGCTCATTTTTTAAAAAGATGACCAACATTAAAAAGAGCTTTCCTATTTTGTACCCGTGTTCTTATGACGTCCTTAAACGTTCCTGGTTTTTACTTTTTACTTCCTCTTAAATAGGTTGAAATATT
>JBBDJK010000015.1:0-1520 GCA_040879905.1 Balneolaceae bacterium
ATTTATTGTGGTCAACTTTATACCGAACTCACGTTTTTTAAAAAGTGTAGAAAACCCTTCTGACAAATATTCTTCTATAGGTTTATTACAAACCGTACATCATTGTTATTATTTCTTTTACTTACAAGAGTTAGGAGAAACGAAATGTTCAAATAAAGATCAGAGCCCGACACGTTTAAAAATTTCATCCACCCTTCTGGTGTGGTGGTTCAGATCAAAGGCCTGATCAATCTCACTTGCGTTCAGATTTTCAGCTAGGATGGGGTCCGCTTCTACCAATGCTCTTAAAGCGCGCTTTTCTTCCCACGCTTTCATCGCCAGCGGCTGAACTGTATCGTACGCATTTTCACGGGATAATCCCTTCTCTATCAGCATTAGTAAAAGTCTTTGTGAAAATACGAGTCCGTGGGTTTTTTCCATATTCTCTTTCATATTTTCAGGATAAACCATCAGTTTTTCAATCACACCTGAAAATCGGTGCAACATATAATCGAGTAAAATGGTGGCATCCGGTAAAATGATTCGTTCAACCGAAGAGTGTGAGATATCTCTTTCATGCCATAATGGAATATTTTCATATGCGGAGATCATATATCCCCTCAATACCCTCGCACAACCGGTGATATTTTCGGAACTGATTGGATTTCTTTTGTGAGGCATCGCGGATGACCCTTTTTGCCCTTTTCTGAAAAATTCTTCCACTTCCCGTAGTTCAGTGCGTTGAAGGTGACGAACCTCAACAGCCATTTTTTCCATGGTCGATCCTATCAGGGATAACACGGACATATAAAATGCATGACGATCACGTTGCAGGGTTTGAGTAGATATGGGGGCCGGTTGAATTCCCAATAATTCACAGGTAATCCGCTCAACTTCAGGCGGGATATGTGCAAAGGTTCCTACTGCTCCGGATAGTTTCCCAAACTCAACATCAGATGCTGCCATTTCAAATCTTTTGATGTTTCGTTTCATCTCTGCGTACCAAAGAGCACATTTTAAACCAAACGTAGTCGGTTCTGCATGAACACCGTGTGTTCGCCCCATCATAATCGTAAATTTGTGCTCACGTGCTTTCGAAGCCAAAGCATCAAGCAACCGTTCCAATCCCTCCCTTAACAATGCATTTGCTTGTTTTAACCGATATCCATTGGCAGTATCCACTACGTCGGTTGATGTGAGTCCGTAGTGAACCCATTTTTTTTCATCACCTAAACTCTCCGAGACGGCTCGGGTAAAAGCCACCACATCATGACGGGTTTCAAGTTCAATCTCTTTGATTCTATTTAGATCAAATGAAGCTTTTTCGTACAATTTATCAACATCCCCGGCAGGTATGACCCCTATCTGACTCCATGCCCGGCAAGCAGCCAATTCCACTTCCAACCAAGCCTGAAATTGGTTCTGTTCAGTCCAGATTTCAGTCATCTCTTTTCTTGAATATCGATCAATCATGTGGGATAGATTTTGCAGTGTTTAAAATTACACGACAAAGTTAACTAAAAAGAAAGAGAAAGTTGATC
>JBBDJK010000016.1:0-8323 GCA_040879905.1 Balneolaceae bacterium
GAATCATTCAAATATTCTGTTTGGGTGAGTTTATCAATTGAAAATCTTATCATGTGATATAACCCTCAAATATAACTGAATCGATTGAATATTTTAGGTGATTGAAAATCTGAATAAAATTTAACCATCAAAATTGCAATTTTTGATCAACATATTTCAGTTTATACTGATTCATTCGATTCGATTACATTTTTCAAATCATATATGAGAAAATTATGGATTTAAAGATCAGTGAACAACGTTTTATTGTTTGTGGAGCCAGCAGTGGATTTGGACAAGCCATCGCAAAACAACTTTTAATTGAAGGTGCAAATGTGGTCACGGTTGCCAGAAGAGGAGATCAATTAAGAGACATTTTTGGACATTTTAAGGAGAAAGTGGAGATCATTGAAGGAAGTTTGATTTACAGTCAGACATTGGATGAAATCGAAAAAGTTGCTCAAAAGAGTCCCTTTCACGGAATCGTATTTAATGCCGGTGGCCCTCCTACCGGTACCCCAACGCAAACAGATATGAAAGATTGGGATGCAGCGTGGCAACTGGTGATGCGATGGAAAATCGATCTGGCACTCAGAATAGCTCCGATTCTAAAGAAGAGTGAATATGGCCGTATGCTCTTTATCGAGAGCCAGACCGTAAAACAACCCCTGCCATCCCTGGTTTTGAGTAATGCATTTCGTGCAGGAATCGCAGGATTTGCAAAATCATTGGCCCTTGAGATTGCAAAAGATGGAGTTACGGTCAATCTATTGGCACCCGGATCACATGATACACCTGCTATCGAAAGGGTCATTAAAAACAATAGCAGTATAAAGGGGATTAGTTTTGATCAGGCGAAAGCAGAACTTGAGAAGAACATTCCGGTAGGCAGAATGGGAACGGCGGAAGAGTTTGCATCACTTGCGGCATGGTTACTATCGCCACACAGCAGTTATGTAACCGGCCAAACGATTAGTCATGATGGAGGCATTGTCGCCGGGCTTTTTGGTTGATGGGAATAGAATATGGCATCAAACCTGTAGATAATAAAGCAGATTTAAGTGCATATTATCCTCAAGCTTTGGTAATTTAACGGCCAATTCAAATCATCTAAATGATCCGTTTTTTTTATAACAGTCAATATGAAAAATATCAAAATAGCCACGGTTCAATTTGAACACAGGAGTAAAGAAAAGAAAAGAAATATTGCTGAGATGAGGAGAATCTGTGGTAAAGCTGCGGAAGATGGCGCGGAAGTCGTATCATTCCACGAATGTTGTATCAGCGGATATACCATTGCGAATTCATTAACAAAAAATGAATTATTTGAACTGGCAGAGTTCATTCCGGACGGCCCTTCTGTACAGTCGTTAATCGATATAGCTGACGAATTTAAGATCACCATACTGGCCGGTCTATTTGAAAAAGACATGAATGATCAGGTTTATAACTCCTATGTCTGTTTAGATCGAAACGGTGTACTTGCAAAACACAGAAAATTGCATCCATTCATCAATCAATACTTATCTGCCGGTGATCAATATACCGTTTTTGAATTGAATGGCTGGAAATGCGGTATTTTGATCTGTTATGACAACAATGTGATTGAAAATGTAAGAGCCACTAACTTGTTAGGTGCCGATATCCTATTTATGCCGCATGTAACTATGTGTACACCATCAACCAGGCCGGGGGCAGGTTTTGTGGACCCCGGGTTATGGCTGAACAGGGTTGAAGATCCCACAACATTGAGAGAGGAGTTTGATGGATTAAAAGGCCGTAAATGGCTGATGAAGTGGTTACCGGCCCGTGCCTACGATAATGCGGCTTACGTCATCTTTTCAAATCCAATCGGAATGGATGCAGATCAATTAAAAAATGGTTGTTCTATGATTATCGACCCTTTTGGAGATATTATTGCTGAGTGCAGAGAGTTGGGAAATGACTATGTCATTGCATCCGTTACTCCCTCTAAATTAAAAGATGCCGGTGGGTTCAGATATAAAAAAGCAAGAAGGACTACTCTCTATTCTGATATATTGACAAAAAAACATCAACCAGTTCAGAATGTGTCCTGGTTGAAAGAAGAAGATTAATTTTAAATCCCTTTTTTTAATTTTAGCATTCTTGTAACAAGATCCTCTTTATACGGTTGAACGGTTTCGTCCATCTGAGATACATGTTTTACATCTTCTACAGAATAGAATGCATTCGGTGCGTACTTATTTAAGATATCTGAAAGATGTTGCCATCTTTTTCGCTTTGCAACGGTAAAGATTACTTTAACAGGACCATATTTTCCCTCACCATCCAAACTGGTTACCCTAAAATCATCTTCTTTAAGAGCTGCTATCAATGCTTCACTCCCTTCTCCTACGATAATTCTGAAAATCTGAACCCCCATTTTCATCTTCTCCTCAATAGACATTCCAATAAAATTTCCGGCAGCAAATCCACCTGCAAATGCTACATAGTTCATCCAATTATCCAAATTTGAAATAATTTGAGCGACAATGACGATCCAGATAAGCACTTCAACAAATCCAATCATCGTCGCTTTCCCACGATAACCCTTTGAAACAAACATGATTCGAATAGTTCCCATACTTACATCGAGAATACGTGCAAAAAAGATGAATAGGGGTACATAACCGGCGGGTAAAAATTCTAATAGAAGAAACAAAATATTGGGAATTATTGGTTTATCAGATATTAATTATGATATATCATACTATTATAAGAACGTTCTTTTTTATTAAAAAAAGATCAAATAAATAAATAGTGGGTCTATAAAAAAAGGATGTTACTCCAAAAGTAACATCCTTCGATTAATATGGCGGAGAGAGAGGGATTCGAACCCTCGATACCCTTTTGAAGTATACTCCCTTAGCAGGGGAGCGCTTTCGACCACTCAGCCATCTCTCCATGTGATCAAATTCAAAAAATTCAATAGCAGTAAATATAGCAACCTTTCACAGGCCTTTGCAACCAATTAACGGTTTTATTTTCTCATTTTTTTAAGAACATCAGACGTTTCATCACTTTCCAGGATATAAATCTGAGCCAAATTACGCCCCTCTTGTGCATAATCCAATCCATAACCCAATACAAACAGGTTGGGAATCGTAAAGGCAACATAATCGATCTGTACATCGTACTTTGTAGCCTCTATTTTGTGTAACATCGTTACAACAGTCAATGATGCCGGTTCATACCTTTTCAACTTTTCAATCAGATATTTCATAGATAATCCCGTATCCACAATATCCTCAACCAGAATCACATTTCTGCCTTTGATATCGGCGTTAATCTCCTTGAGATCCTGTACCTGTCCTGATGATACTTTTTCATCCCCGTAACTACTCAATTTTAAGAAATCAACTTCACAAGGAATGGATACGTATCTCATCAAATCTGCAAGAAAGATATAGGCTCCATTTAAAACACCTATAAATATCGGCTTCTTATCTCTAAAATCTTTACTGATCTGTACGCCAAGTTGCTTGATACGTTGTTGTATTTCTTCGTGAGTGAGATAAACCCTAAACTTATCACCATTCACGTGAATCGTTTCCGGTTGATACAGATCCATATAATCAGATTTTATGAATTGTTAATATTATTTTAGTTTCCGGCCGGCATTTCACTGAATCAGACAGCGCTCCAATCCGGTTCCCGGTAGTTTGTCTGGGAAATATAACCGCATATATAGTTCCATCAAAAGACTCCAGTATTTTTGCTTTTTTCTTATGGACAGAAGAGACTTTTTGATTGGTCAAATAATCAGAAACAAGTTGTGACCCCCCCATGCCGAGTGGCCGGAATTTATCTCCATCCCGCCAATTCCGAAGTGTCAGAGGGTAGTTTAAAGTCTTCTGATCAAGATGTAATACTCCTTCAACAAAAGTCCCGTCCCAAGTTTCAACGTTAAACTCGATATTACTGATGATCACCCCATTTGTTGCCATCTTCTGGGTAAGCAATCGGCTGTCAACAGCACCTTCATCATCATCATCAACAACATTATCATCCACCAAGAAACGATTCCGGTCTCGGATGAGGCTTTTAGATTCCGAAAGTTGAATTGATTGCCCGCTTTGAAGATTTTTAAGTTGTTCCATTTGCTCCAAAAACCCCCTGCTAACATCAAAATCATCAGACATTTCACCGAGATACCTATGGATAATGACAGGCCATAATGTTTCGTCCAGATTCAATAACTCAGATCGGTTTAATGAATGATCCTCCTCATTTACAACGGCTTTTAGTAGATGATCTGTCATGATTCGAAACTCTTCAGACCTGTCAGGTAATCTCAACAGGTTTTCTTTCCATCCGGGAAAGAGTTTGTTCAATTCAGGAAACCAGTTGTTGCGAATAAAATTTCTGGCGTAAGTCGACTCTTCATTGCTGCTGTCAATCCGGTAGGGAATATTAAAATCCTGTACAAAATTCATAATTTCAGATCTTGAAACTTGCAAAAGAGGTCGAAACAGATCTCCCTCAATGAACCTCATCCCTTTCCAAGAGATCAGTCCGGCACCTCTTAACATTTTTTGAAGAATCGTTTCAATCTGATCATCTTCATGATGAGCAGTAAGGATCAACGACCCCTTTTCCTCTTTTTTAATCTCTCTTAAAATCCTGTAACGTTCATCTCTTGCCCATGCTTGAAAATTACCTTTGCTCATCAACTCTGGATCCAATCTTACACTTACACACTCTATTTCCCATAGACTGCAAATCTTTTCAACCAATTCCTGATCCAGATCTGATGATTTCCCTCTTAGTTGATAATTACAATGTACAACAATGGTTTCAATCCGGTTTCTATGGAGTAAATAGAGAAGCGCCATGGAATCGGGCCCACCACTCACTCCGGCAATCACAGGACCCTTCAATGTTTCAAGATGGTCCTTCTTAAGCTTCCGGAACCGGTTGTTTACATGGGATAATTCGAACTTGCTCATAAGAGAATTTATTAACATCCAACTGCTCATTCAACATTAATAATTCGCCTTTATTACTGATACCAATAAATTTATATTTATCCGGTTGTATATTATTGTATATACTAAGTTTAACCCATTCACCATATCCGATTAATATTTTATGGATATCGACCAGTAAATTGGGATCAGACATTACCCATTGGTGATAAACCTCTTCGATCTCTTTTAGACATTCACACAGTAGTATTTCCCGAGTGATGGGTTTATGAGCTATCTGTTGAAGTGAAACTGCAATATTTGATAGACTTGCATGAAATTTTTTCTGATAGATGTTCAATCCGATTCCTATCAGAACACGATCCGGTTTGTTACCCATAAATATCGATTCAGTCAAAATTCCGCCGATTTTTTTATCTCTGACCATCAGGTCGTTAGGCCATTTTATCCTGATGGTTTCATCTGTATATTTTTGAAGCACATCAGCCAGTGCTTTGGCACAACCAAGTGTTAGAAGTGTGTATCTTGTACCGGAGTTGGGTTTTAAAGCGATTGTAAATGTAAGATTTCTGAAAGGGTCTGAATTCCACTTTTTTTCATACTGACCTCTCCCCTTGGCCTGATAATCTGCCAATAATGTAGTACCCTGATTGAGTTTCTCAGACGGAACACTCTTTAAAATGAGATTGGTAGAATCAACTTCTTTCTTGTAGATAAAATCCTTGCCCATCCATTCAGACATTAAATTCTCTTTAAAAATATCTACATGGAATGGTTTACACATGGATCTATTTGCCTATTTCCACAACACTATCTTCTGATCCAAATATATTTTCTACATAAGCATCTGCTGCATCATCATTTTCCCATCTTTTTTGATCAATCAGATACTTAAATCGGTATGAGTTTTCAGGTGATAATCGTAATGTGGTCTCCCATCTTCCATCCTTAAGCTCCAGAATGTCAGAATCTTCATCCCAATCATTAAAATCTCCAACGAGTTGCACATCTTTTTCTGCCCACTCCTGAGGAATTGAGAAAGTTACCTTGCAGATTGTTCGTTTCGGTGTAAATTCTTTTTTTAACATAGCTTTTTAACTTATGCAGTGATTATTTATTAATCAAAGATACCTAATTTAATTACGAAATTAAATCTAAACCAGGATGATTATTATACTCAATATTCATCATTAATTAATAAATTAAATCAAAACTGAAGTTGATGTAATTTATTAATGGTTGGTAGCGTTTTCTGTCTTATCATAAAACAGATACTCTCTTAATAATGTAAACAAAAAAAATTATACGATCATATACAACGGATCAAGCCGATTTCCAATCAAGTAACCGTTCATGAATCTTTGAAAGATCATCTTCGTTCAATATCGAGTCCGAAAGGGCTTTTAGTTCTTTCATTGAATGAGTGCATAATACAGCTTTCACATAGGGTATCGCATTTGCATTCATACTCAGATCCGAAATCCCCATTCCAACCAAACAAGCAGCGGCTTCCGGTTTAGACGCCATCTCTCCGCAAACGGATATGGGAATGTTATTTCTGTTTGCTGCCTCTTTCGTCATATTGATCATTTTCCAAACTGACGGATGAAAGCTATCAAATAAATTTGAAATTTTTTCATTCCCTCTGTCAACAGCGAGTGTATATTGTGTCAAATCGTTCGTTCCGATACTGAAAAAATCGGTATGTTTTGCAATATGATCAGCCATCAGTGCAACACTTGGAACCTCAACCATGATTCCCACCGGTATTGAAGGGTCATAATCGACACCTTTAGAATCAAGACTTTTTTGTATCTCTTCACACAATCGGTTAACCGAATGAACTTCCTCAATACGGGAAATCATTGGAATCAATATTTTCAATCTGCCTTTGTATGTAGCAGAGACTCTATAAATCGCCTCCAATTGTTTCCTCAGAAGTACCTCTTCGTCCAATAACATTCTCACTCCCCGCCAACCCAAAAACGGATTGGCTTCTTCAATTGCATGATCCAATAACTTATCGCCACCTGCATCAAATAATCTTATTGTAACTGACTCTTTTCCCGTTGCATCCAGCACCTTGCCGTAAAAATCGATTTGGGCATCCACTTCAAACTCATCGGTTTCAAATAGAATTGTTTCTGTGCGAAGCAGTCCCACTCCCTTGGCTCCAAAAGTTGACAACCTGGGCAATTCATCGAGAAATTCGACATTGGCTCGTAATGAAAATGTGGAGCCACACGTTGTTTCATCCGGTTTTTCAACCCATTTCAAAACTTTTTTGAGCTGTTCAGCCTCTCTCTTCTTACTTTCCTGATACACTTTCTGATCATTGGCAGATGGATGTAATATGACATCACCATATAAACCATCCACGATAGCTGTAACGCCATTTTTTAACTGGTACCTGTTCCAATGAACATTGATCACACAGGGAATCCCTAAAGATTGCGACAGGATAACGGCATGTGAGGTATTTCCACCCTTTTCCATGACGATCCCTGCAATCTTGGTCTTACTTATTTTGACCATCGTCGCGGGTGGAATATCTATTGCAAACACAACTTCACCCTCTTCTACAGCGAGACTCCTATTTACATCAGATGCGGCTGTTACCAGTTCGTCACGGATTGATACAACATCAATAGCTCTTTCATTGGCCCAACCTACATCCGAGGATTCTAACAACTGAATATAGTCGTTGTATGTACTGAAAATTGCATACTCGGCTGTCAGTTGTTCATGTTTAATTTTATGATAGACGGTTTTATTTACTTCGGGATCTTCCAGTGTCTGGATTTGGGCTTCTAAAATATCTTTCGAATCCTGTGAGCCGGAACTTTTTTTTAACTCACGATACTCATCTGTGAGTAACTTCCTGGCCTGGTCAAATTTTTGAATGTTCTGATCAACTTCAGTTTCTGTTATTTTTTCAGGTCTGACGGCAGATTTCTGCGCTTCCAATATTCGAACCGGACCGATCCCAATTCCCCTTGAAGCTGCTTTACCACTGAATTTTATTGCTTGTTGCTCATTCATCATTTAGTTAATGTCCTGAAACTTATTTTCAAACAACCGGACTATTCGATCCAGTGCTTCTTGTTCATCCGGCCCCTCTAATATTAACTCCATTTGTGCACCTGATTCGGCAGCTAATGTCATGACACCCAAAATACTCTTCCCGTTTACATTATACCCATACATACGAATAATAAACTCCGACTTAAATCCGGATGCTACCTTCACGAGTATGGATGCAGGCCTGGCATGTAATCCACTTTCATTCCTTACAACAACTTTCTTTGAAACCATATAACAATCTGTCTGCCAAACCCACAAAGGATAGAATTGGGTTTGAAACCAATATATTATGATTACCGGAAACGATATCC
>JBBDJK010000017.1:0-1504 GCA_040879905.1 Balneolaceae bacterium
TTTTTAAAATCGTGACTGTCAGATAGTGTTAAGATTTCTTCTAAACTCTAATTAATCATAGCCGGATTTTGAGCAGGACATATCCCCGCCTGTTCTCGATCCGGTTATTTTATTTGTGAGGATTTGTAGATTTGTATTCACTGTATAGTTCCAGAAGTTCACTTAACATCATCGCTGTAGCCCCCCAAAGGGGAACATCATGAATATCCCAATAGGGAACTTCAAAATCGTCATCCATTAAACTCCATTTTCTCCGTTTCAACGTATGATCGTCCATCAATTTATCCAGCTTGCAACTGAATACTTCCTGTACTTCTTCCGGATTTGGATACAACTTTGGCCGTTCCCGGAGAAATCCTACAAAGGGAGTAATTCTGTTTCCGCTCTTATGAAGAGTAAATGGAGAGAGTGAACAGACCACATGGATGAGATTCGGTGAGATCCCAACCTCCTCCTCTGTTTCACGTAGTGCCGTCTGCTTAAGCTCCTCACCCGGCTCAGCCCGCCCACCCGGAAAACTGATTTGTCCGGCGTGCCGAATGGTATTTGTACGGAGTGTGAGTACGATTTTCAGTTCTTGTTGTTCATTCGGGAAGAGCAGTACCATCACACCGCTTGGGTGTGCCAATTCAGAGTCACCCCCCGGTAACACATAATCTGGATTCAAAGGAACGGGCGACATTTTCATGTGAGCTTCGATTCCGGGCAGTGAGGCCTGTGAACGCTCTTTCAGAAAGTAAAAAAAGGGGTGATGATTCATGTTTTTCAATAATCAATTCGATCTTCTTTTTGTTTCCACTCCTCAAAAAGAGTGATTGCAGACTCCCTCTCTATGGAGCTCATTTCAATTGAACGTTCATTTGAAGGTTTTTTAATCTCATCATAAATAAAAGCATCATCAAAACCGGAACGGGCTGCATCTTTTCGATTTGCAGCAAAATAGACCCGATCCGGCCTGGCCCAATAAATGGCACCTAAACACATAGGGCATGGTTCGCAAGTCGTATACACCTCACATCCGGTCAACTGAAAATGATTCAAATTAGCACAGGCATTCCGAATCGCAACAACTTCGGCATGAGCAGTCGGATCATGGTCAGAGGTTACCCGGTTGACCCCTTCGCCAACGATTTTGTCATCTTTGACAATCACGCAGCCAAATGGCCCTCCGGTACCCGAATGAATGTTTTTTCTGGCCAATTCAATGGCTTCTTGCATAAAAGTCTTCTTCATATCAGATTCTCATTTAAATAAGATTTGGAGATCGTACATGCATAATTTAGTGTGAATCATAACGGCATGAAAGTAACCAATTTCTCTCAACAACATGAAAAGGAGGGAGGAAATTTTATAAGTTTGGATGATGAATCAGGGATTTGTACGTATGAACCATGGTTTCCTGTTGAGCACCTGCAAAGTACATCATAAAAACGGTAAAATTGGCAAAATTGACCTTTAGATAGTGATTTTTATCATATTTGCGGGCAGATACAATCACATCTTT
>JBBDJK010000018.1:0-49893 GCA_040879905.1 Balneolaceae bacterium
CCTCCTCGACCGTGCGTTGACCATCCCCTTGTACCAGATTGATGAAGTGTATTATCTAAATGGCAAACTACATATCGTTGAGAAATGGGGCGCCTGATGAGTGGCAGGGCAGAGGCAGCAAGGAATGCGGACTTTCGTCAATTGTCCGAAGGCAGTTAACATCTTTCTTTTCTGAATAAAATTTAATCGGCGGAATATCCGGACATTTCCATGCCGGCTAAATTATAGGCGGACAAAATACTAATTTTCATTGCGTTATTGGCATGTTTAGATTATTATCGGATAAGAGTGGTGTTTTTGAGTTTGCCACTAAATAGATGTTATGTGGCAATCAAATCGACTCACAACTTTGAACAATAGATAAATCTTATGAGTGAAAAGAAAGAGGAAAAACTGAATCCAGTCTCAGAGGATTCTATACTTGGTTTATCAACCAATGAACTTGCTGGCTTAAAAGTTGATGAGTTGTTAGAGAATAAGACAGCAATTACTATGTTAATGCATTACTACAAAAAACTAGTTGATGAAAATAATGCACTTCAAAATGAAAATAATACTCTCGAAACTTATGTAGATGGGTATAAAAAAGTTAAACAGGACAGTAGCATTGGTTCAGGTCTTTTAGTTCTTAGTAATATTCTAATCGCTTTTGGTGTAAATTTGTTTACCAATGAAGAATACTTTACAGGGGCATTTGTTTTTGTCCCAGGTTTAATAGTGGCCATTTTTGGCCTTTACTTTTCATATCGAAAAGATTAAAAATGAGAGTTAGATATATTTATAACACCTCTGGTGAGTATGTGGCTTTTATTACAAATGGGTATTTATTTGACCCTGATTGTAATTGGTTAGGTGTAATTGCAAATGGAAACGAAGTTTATGATAAAAATGGTAGTTTTGTAGGCATATTAACTGATGATGACAGAATAATAGCTGACAATTCTTTAAGATCTTTTAAAAGAGTTACAAGACCTGCACGTCCAACTAGGCCAATGCGACCTTTAAGGCCACTAAGACGACTTAGAATGCCACGATTGCCTATTCCATATAAAGATTTATTTGAGCATGGTCATGCAGATTTTTCATCACAACGAAAAGATTTGTCCCAATTAAATAATCTTATGGGAGCTGAAATTATAGCCTCAGATAACACATTTTTAGGAGTAATATCAAATAACAGATTGGATCAAAATTCGATTTCAAATAGTTATGGTCCTCATGGAGGGAAATACTCTCAATATTCTATATTTAATCAATACGGGCCATATGGAGGTAAATATTCTCAGAACTCTCCCTTCAATCAGTATTCAAGCACCCCACCAAAAATTGTAAAAAATGGGAATCTCTTAGGGTATTTGACTGCAAATAAATACTTGCATAACAGAATTGATGTTAATGACTTTATGGCTTGGTTACATACTAAAAATATAGTCAATGTTTAAAATTTGCCCCATAACCAGCAAATCAAGCGGACACGCTTGCGTTTAATTGCTAACATTCAAGTACTTAGCCGTGCCGGTTAAGCGCCGCACCGTTATATTGCTAAGCCAATTAAAACACTGCATTTAATTTATTTAGTATATTAGTCGATCAGTTACGTTTAATAAAAAGACCAATACTATGTCACTAGATATCAATGAATTAATTAAAAAAGCTGCAAAAGCTGCAGAAAATGCACCTGAACATTTACAAGAAGCTGCTTTTAATAAAGCTTTTGAGTTGCTTTCATCTGATAATTTAGATGACAAGCCATCAAAGTCTGGAACAACGACAAAAGCTAAAAAGAAAAAAAGTTCGAAAACATCAGAATCAGAAAATCTTTCAATTGATGAACTTGATCGAACTGCACATCCAGAAATCAATCATCATAGATCTTCTCTAGAAAATTCTCTTTACCTTTTGCAAGCAGCAAAACAAGACTTAGGAATAGATGGATTAAATGCAGCAACAATAGCTCGAATATTAGTCGATAAATTCAGATGTGATATAACAAGACAGGCGATTTCTTTGGCACTAAATGATGCTGGTCGATATGTAAATAAAGTGAAACAAGGCAGAAGCGTCATTTTTAAAATCATGGCACCAGGAGAAGATTATATTAATTCAATTGGTGATACTTCTACTTATCAAAAAAAAGCTTCCAGTCCAAAAAAAAGAAAATCAAACTCAACACAAACCAAGAAGAAGAAATTAAAAAATAGTAATAGTTCAAAAAGCAGTCGTGTTGGTCCAACCACTGCAATGTCTAAACTCTTCGATGATGGATTTTTCAAATCAGGCAAAACGATCTCTGAGATTATTGAAAAATTAAAACATGACAGGGGTAGAACTTTCAAGTCCAATGAATTATCCCCCGGGCTTCTACGATGGTTGAGAAATGGTAAGTTAACTCGTGAAAAAAATTCGGATAATCAATATGAGTATAAAGAAGCATGATGAAACTTCAATAAATAAGGCTCTTCAATCTATTCCGAAACCACTTAGAAATAGATTAATCAAATTCTATATTCAACTTAAACAGGCATATTTTAAAAGTGATTATGATGCAACTGGATCTAGATCTGGAAAATTTAGTGAAACTTTAATACGTACAGTCCAGCATATTTTGGAAGGGAATTATACACCTTTTGGCAATACCTTAAATTTATATGATGAAGCAAAAAGAATTGAAGGGTTGCCAAAAGCCACTGGAGCAGAGCCAATTAGAGTTTTTATTCCAAGAGCATTAACCTTTTTATACACATTAAGGAATAAGAGAGGTTTTGCACATGTTGGAGGGGATTTAGATTCTGATCCGATAGACGCGATAACATGTGTACGAGTTGCAGATTGGTGCTTAGCTGAATTAATAAGAGTCGTCCATAATATTTCACTTGAAGAAGCTCAAACTTTAGTCAATTCATTAGCCACAAAAGAAATCCCGATAGTTTGGTCAGTATTAGGTAAAAGGAGGGTTTTAAAAAATACGTTAGATTACAAGAGTCAAGTATTGTTACTTCTATATTCAGAAGATGGTGAATTGGCCTTGATAGAAGATTTATTTGCCTGGACCGAATATTCGAGAATGTATGATTTCAAAAAAAATATTATTAATCCATTGCATAGTGAAAGATTAATTGAATGGGATAGGGACACTGATTCTGCAGTATTGTCACCCTCTGGTATCAAAAAAGTAGAAAGTGAAATTATACTGGAAGAGCTCAAGAAAATACCAGTTGCAACATAACAAGCAAATCAACCGGATGCGATAGCGTTTTGTTGCTTACATTCAAGGACTTTGACGCACCGGTTATTTGCCGGGCCGTTATGCTCACGGTCAATCTTTAATACAATCAAAGATGAAATTCACATTTACCCTACTATTCTTTGTGATTTTTCTGAGCAGTTGTTCCGGTTCGCCTGAAACTGAGCAAACCCCTAGCGGAAACCTTACTGATGTCACGCACCCAACTCCTGAAAACAATCCTAGTGATGACGAGGTAGCTGACATTCTTGTCATCGGAAAACATCAGCAAGAGAAGTTTTCCATGATCAAAGATCAATTGCGGAACATTGAAGAATATACTTCTATCGGAAATTTCGAAGGTAAAGGACAGGAAATGTTTGGTCGTATTGAAGATGTAGCCATTGATTCAAGAAATCGAATATTTCTTCTCGATTCTGGCCGTCAGATAGTTGGCGTATTCACTGTCGAAGGAGAATATCTTGCCACATTGGGAGGCAGAGGACAAGGACCAGGGGAGTTTGAACGTGCGCTATCAATGACCAAAGTGAAAGATCAATGGTTACTTGTCGGCAATGTGTTCAGAATAGAAGCTTTTGATATCTCCGGCGAAATCGAGTTCAAAGAATCTGTTCAATTGCAAAGACCCGTTAATGACTTGTGTGCTATTGGAGACACACTTTATGTACACAGCATCGGGTTTACAGACGACGATGAAGTTTCCGAAGAGAATTACAGACATATGATACATGCCTACTCTTTGCAATCATTTGATCATCTTTATTCCTTTGGTCAATCCTACAAAAGCACAAATCCGTTCGTTATCGACCGAATGTCGATCGGGTCCCTCGGTTGTAATGAAGCTTCCAACATGGTTGTATTTGCGTTTGAAAGGATGAATGTAATTCAGGGCTATTCAGCAGATAATGGTTCTTTAGAATGGGTAACTCGAATTGATGATTTTAACTTACCTGCCATCACCGAATCGATACGAGACGGCAGGCCAGCCATGTCGTATGGCATACCACAAAGTGGAATTATGGATATAATATCGGCCCCCGTTGCGTTTGACAAAGAGTATATGATATTACAGGTATTACGGTCAACTCCAGGATCAGCAACTAATAGAATGTATCATACATTCGTATTGAACAGTGCCAATGGAACGGGTAGTTATTTGAGCGATGAAATTCCTGAAATATCCGATTACTTCAATAATTACATCGTCTCACGGGGTGTCACACAAGATCTTATGATTAGTCAGATATACAGGGTAATTTCGGAACAATAGAAGGCGTGAGCATAACCAGTGTTCCTGCGGACCGGTTCAGGTTTTTCGCTAAACTTTAGAGTTAACTGCCCGGCCGCAGAAACACCAAACCGTTAGTGGCATTTAAAACCAGATTTGAATGCTATAAATTACACATAGAAACTATCGGAGATTAAAATGTATATCAGCCATATAGAAATTTATAATTTTAGAGCACTTCAAAAGGTCACAATTCCTCTAAATCAATTCAGTGTTTTGCTTGGTGAAAATGATGTGGGTAAGACATCTTTTTTATATGCATTAGATGCTTTTTTTCAAGGAAAGAAAATTGACGATCAAGATAATTTTTTTAAAAAAGATACTACCAAAGACATTTCAATTACATTAACATTTAGCAATCCTCCCGATCAAGCAGAGTTAAATGACATTAAAAGGGATAATGGAACAATTGTTATAACAAAAGATTTCTCATTTGGTAAGGCACCAGTAATTAAATTAATTTTAGACGATGGTTCTAAAAAAGATGTTCCAAAGAGTATTTTAAATGAATGGTTTTCATCTGATAGTTTTCATTTCATACCTGTTAGACGTGATTTGAGTGTTCAGTTCTCAATGAATAAGTCGGCTCTGTTGGGCAAAACATTAAGAGCTAAAATGAAGAGCGCAATCCAGAGTGGTGAGGCAACCGAATCTTTACATCAAATACAAGAGACTTTAAAAGGTTCTCTCTCGGAACCTCAATCTTTTTTACAGGGGTACCTTCAAGAACAACTACACAACAAAGATATAGAATTAAATTTTGAAGAAATTGAAGTAGATCCTGTAGAAGGTGTTTCATTTTCAATCAGACTCTCTGATGATCGTGTTGAAAATATTCTTATAGAAAATAGAGGTGCAGGCACCCAAAATAATTTAATTATAGCATTATTCAGATTGATAGCAGATATGAACGTTGGCGAGTATTTTATTTTTGCAATGGAAGAACCGGAAAATAGTCTACATCCCAAAGCACAGCGTCAACTTCTTGCTGTTTTGCAAGATATTAGCCAAAAATCACAGGTAATTGTAACCACTCATTCACCAGTTTTTTTAGAAAGAAGTAAGTTCGAAAATAATATCATTCTTACTAGAACAATAAAAGGGAATACTATTGCAAAAACATTTAATAGTGAATTGTTAACCCAATTACGAACTAATCTAGGAATAAGACCTTCGGATGCTCTTCTTAAAGGTGGAGGTAACTGCGCCATACTTGTAGAAGGTAATACTGAGGAAGACGGATTCCCGATTTTCATGGAAATGTGTGGCTTGAGTGAATTTCAGTTGGGTATTGCCATTATTAATATGCGGGGTTGTGATACTCATAAAGTTAGGAATACAGCCAGGCTATTACTTGCCTATGATATTCCTTGTGTAATAGTCCTGGATAATAATGCTGAACAAACTGAAGCAGACATAAATCGAGATATTGAAAGAGGCGGTGAAACCAGCTTGACTAACGTAAAAAAGGTCTTTCGCTTATCAAAAGGAAATATTGAAGATTATTATCCTTTGGAAATTGTGGCTGAAGTCATAAATCATGAACTGAAACCTACTACTCCTGTATCTGTAGAAGATTTTGATTCATCAAAGCACGGTGATGATAGACTGAACGACTTCAAAAAAATAATGTATGAACATGGTGCTGGTGATGCTACCGGGTTTCTAAAAAGAAGTTTAGGTTCATTGGGCACCAAAATGTTGCGTGACAGAAATTACTCTTTGGATTCAGAATTAAAATCAATTTTTGAAGAAGTCAAGAGTATTGTCGATAACCAATAATCCAAATTATTTTTATCAAATGCCTCAACCTTCATTCAAAAATGCCCATATAATTAATGTACCAAGTGAAGAACACTTTATTAATGAATATTTGTCTAATGGATATATTGGGGTAGGCTTAGTTTTAAGAAGAATTTCTCCACAATCGTTAAGCAGAGCTTGTCGTACTTCATACAGTATGTTTGCCGATATGAAAACAATTCGGCAAGGAGATATTATATTTGTTCATGCAGGTCAAAATATATACGGAGCATTTCGTGCAGAGAGTGAATTCAAAGAATCACCCGTTATACCAGCACCATATCAGAGCACAAACATTCACTACTATCCAAAACCTGATGACCCTAATACTGGTTGGCAAAATCAAATAAATGAATTACCAGATTTAGGAGATTTTCGTCAGATTTCAATAAGTCATTATGTAGATGAAGATCATAATAATTTGTGTTTTCAGGAAGGAATTTCATCAACTGAAATTTTTGATTTAAGAAGTAAGAAAAAAATTTTTTCAGTACCTGAAAGATGGCTTTATACAGACTCATCAAGAACTATACGCCCGCTATTGTTTAATGAGGCTGTTGAAATTCTGAAATTAATTGAAAGCAAGAACTCAGATATTAATGGTAGACATGAGGTTACACCTAAAAACCTGAACAACTTCAATAATATATCTTTTGTATTAAACCCAAACATTGTTCAAGATGAGAAAATAATTGAAGGATATATTCTTTCACAATTGGGTCAAAATCCAGAAGTGGATAATCATTTTGGAAAGTTTCACTCATTTGGTAATAATATTCCGGGAGGCTATTTAAAGTTTATGGATATATTTGGCTATCAATCTTTTGTAACCGACACTAAAAAGTATAAAGTTGTAGAAATCAAGAAAAATCACGCTTCATTTCCTAATGACATTAACCAAGTAATTGGTTATACAGACTGGGTTATAGAAAATTTAGCCTCTGGAATTGTAAAAAATGTAGAGGGAATTTTAGTTGCTAAAGGATTTACCGATGAAACAGTACAATTAGTTAGCAACTTGCAGGGTTTTGGTAGAAACATCAAGCTGATATCCTTTAATTATTCAGAAAACAATTTTGACCAACTTGATTTTACTCGCATAGCCTAATGAGTTTTTGAGAAATATTAATTTGCACTTGTAGACAATAAGTATCATTTCTATATTGTGGCATGATTGAAGAAACAACACATAAAATCCATTTTAACAATGCCGGTGACCTTTCAGAAGTAGAGGATAATTCAGTTTCGCTGGTTGTAACTTCTCCTCCATATCCCATGATCGAAATGTGGGATGAAAGCTTTTCTACTCAAAACAGTAATATTGCAAAAGCATTAGAGAAAGGTAAACCTGAACATGCCTTTAAACTAATGCATAAAATATTGGATGTAGTTTGGAAAGAGTGTTCCCGGGTTCTGTGTGATGGTGGTGTAGCCTGTATCAACATCGGGGATGCAACTCGCACGATTAATAAGAAATTTCAGCTTTTTTCGAATCATGCCCGGATTATCTCTTCTTTTATTGACCTTGGTTTTTCCAATCTCCCAAATATCATCTGGCGCAAACAGACAAATGCACCGAACAAATTTATGGGTTCGGGAATGTACCCGCCCGGTGCTTATGTCACGCTTGAGCATGAATTTATATTAGTGTTCAGAAAGGGAAACAAGCGAGAGTTTTCAGTAAAAGAAAAGCAGAATCGCAGGGAAAGTGCCTACTTTTGGGAAGAGCGTAATAACTGGTTTTCTGATTTATGGGAATTGAAAGGGACCACTCAAGTCCTGTCCGAAAACGGAGCAAGAGACAGAAGCGGTGCTTATCCATTTGAAATTCCGTATCGACTCATTAATATGTTTTCTGTAAAAGGTGACACCATACTTGATCCGTTTATCGGAACCGGAACAACTTCACTTGCAGCTATTGCATCCGGCCGTAACAGCATTGGATATGAATTGGAACCGGAGTTTTCATCCACCATTGAAAGTACGTTTCTATCTGATTCAAATCTGGAATTGATTAACAACACTATTCGAAAACGCATATTAAATCACAAAGAATTCGTCAATCGAAGAATTGAAAAAAAAGGGATTGAGAGCGTAAAACACTTTAATGAATGGTTCGATTTTCCTGTCATGACAAGACAGGAAAAAGATCTTACTCTACAATTTGTTGAGAATATTCTAAAATCAGATAGTGATCTTTACAAAGCCACTTATGTTCAGGAAGCCTTACTGGATTATCAAGGCTCTCATTCTCTCTTTTCACAAGTGTAGGTCAAAAATCAAATTCAATTGTTATACCACCTTTCTTCTTTTCATAGTAGATAATCTGAACAGTGATTTCTTCTGCGAGACTTGATTTTGATTTGTACGTGTGGGGTTTAATACTCACAGGAATGTAACCGATGTACCCATCTATTCCCTGACTTTCATCCTCTTTCGTTGCCAGCCGGTAAGTTGTTTCTTTAATATCAGCTACTTTTTTGAGAATGGCTTCCTGGAAACGAAGTCCGATAAAGGTTTTATATAAAACCAAATCCTTTACCCACGTCTCAATCATCTCACGATCAATCTTCTTGATTGCATCTTTGAGTTTATTGACCATATCCTCAACTTTATCACTGGCTTTCTCTCTTGCATCGGGGTATCTTTTCTCATACCAGTCAATCCATTCTTCTACAGTTCTGCCATCAAATTTCTGAATCAAATCGCTCATTTGACCCACTACTTTTGGTCTGGTACCCTGAGAATTTTGATTAGCCAAGTTTAGAATTTGAGTAGTGTATTTGGGATAATCCGGCACGTCCCCTACAACAATGTCCTGAATCTCATCATATTTAATTTTGACCTTTGTGCTCATAAATCCTCAAATAATTCACTTAATGAAATT
Organism: Balneolaceae bacterium; assembly: GCA_040879905.1. GTDB lineage: Bacteria > Bacteroidota > Rhodothermia > Balneolales > Balneolaceae > Rhodohalobacter. Next base: position 9,223 of record JBBDJK010000018.1, read on the forward strand.
TCGAAAGCCTTTGCTATTTTTTCGAGATTAACAATGGACACATTTCTTTTACCCTGTTCAATACCAGCAATGTAAGTTCTGTCTAAACCACAGAGATTTGCAAACTGCTCTTGGCTTAAATCCCGCTGATGCCTCAACTCCCGAATTTTGTTTCCTATTTTATTTTTAATATCCATCGACTGAGGATAGCACTTTTGTAGCCGATAAATCAACGGACTATGAGTCACATTTGCCACTAACTATCGATTCAACGTTGACTTGGCCTCTCATTGTTTTCAAAATGATTTTAAGAGTTGCAGTAAATCCAGACTTTTATCACTTTGGTAGCTGAAAATGGTCAAGCCGATTAAACGCCAAACCGTTAGTGGTCTTCACAATTTAGTTCATTTTTTTAAAAACTATGTCTATTGATAAAATAATTGAATTCCTTAGAAAAAAGGACTTCCTATTGAAGGAATATTTAGGACAGGGTGGTACAGGTAAAACAGCTTTGTTATATGATCAAATAATCGATGAGCTTTTTGTTTGCAAGAAATACTCACCATACTATGAAGATGATCAAGAGAAATACTATGATAATTTTATCGACGAAATTAAGATTCTCCACAAAATTTATCACTCAAATGTAGTTCGAGTATTCAACTATTACTTGTATCCATGTCAAGTAACTGGATACATCATTATGGAGTTTATTGATGGAGTGGATATCACCAGCTATTTAAAAAACAATCCGGATAGGTTTCAAAGTTTATTTCTTCAAGCGATTGAAGGATTTAAATATCTTGAAGAAAATGGAATCTTACATAGAGATATTAGACCTGAAAATATGCTTGTTACTAATGATGGTGTACTTAAGATCATTGATTTTGGTTTTGGTAAGGTGTCAGAGATAGAAAAGGAAAACATTAAAAGTATTTCTTTAAACTGGAGATACACTATTCCAAGTGAGTTTTCTAATAGTCTATATGATCACAGATCTGATGTTTATTTTATTGGGAAACTTTTTGAGGAGATAAGGAATGAGCTTCAAATTCAAAATTTTCGTTTCGATTCAATATTAAAAGAAATGGTCAAGCATGATTATTCGAAGCGATCTTCCTCATTTTTTGAAGTATGGAGAAAGATTACATCTAACACAGAATCAATTACAAACTTTACTTGGCAAGAAAAAGAAGCCTACAGATCATTTGCCAAAAGTTTGACAGATATATTAACTAAAATCGAAGTAGATACAGAATATGAGCGTGATACTGATAGAATTATTCGAAACTTAGATCAAGTACTTCTAAATTCCTCACTTGAAAATGAAATTCAGCATCCGGTGAAAATTGCAAGTTGTTTTTTGAATGGTTCATATCGTTTCGTAAAAAGCAAGAAAGTCAAAGTTGATGATTTAAAAAGCTTTCTTAATTTCTTCAAAAATCTAAATATTGATAGAAAAAAAATCGTATTGAATAATATTTGGGAAAGGCTTGATACCATAGAACGTTATGAAGATGATCATTTACCTTTTTGATAAAACAGGCCACTAACAAGCGTTTTGTACTGACCGGTTCAGGTTTATTACTTTACTTCAAGGTTGGACGCCCGGCAGCAGAAATGCCAAAACGTTAAGTGGCTCAAAAAACTTCTCTCCCGTTGTTGAAATGTAAATACATTGTAATTATATTAGAGTATCAATTCACACAACGTCAAAGCCATGAAAACAAAGATTATTCGTATTGGGAATTCGCAGGGTGTTCGCATCCCAAAACCATTTATTGAGCAGAGTGGCCTTTCAGATGAAATAGAAATGATTCTCAGAGATAATGAAATCATTCTTCGCTCAGCTGATGAAACTCGTAAAAACTGGGAAAGTTCTTTTGAAGCAATGGCCAATGAAGGCGATGATGATCTGCTCGACCGTGAGCAAATTGATCGTCCCTCCGAATGGGATCAAGCCGAGTGGACATGGTAGATGGTCAAAATGTTAAACGGTTTGATGTTTTCCTGGTTTCACTTGATCCAACAAAAGGCTCAGAGATCAAAAAAACACGCCCCTGCCTGATTATATCCCCTAATGAAATGAACCGGCACATTCGTACGGTTATCATCGCTCCTTTGACATCGGCCATCAAAAACTATCCTACTCGGGTCACTACAACGTTTGATGGGAAGAAAGGTCAGGTCGTATTGGATCAAATTCGCACGATTGACAAGCAAAGACTCATCAAAAAACTTGGCGTAATCAGTCCGGCAGCCAGCCATAAAGTGTTAAACACTTTGCAGGAAATGTTTGCCAGGTAGATTCACCCACTTAACAAGCATTACATTTAGCTAATAGTATGATCAAGCGAATTTTGCCAGCAGCGGGATGAGGAACCTGACAAGTCTTTTTCTGGCCGCCTGATGCTTCGTCTTCCAACCGAGATTCACCGCAAAGTATATGTCCGGGCGAAGAAGGAAGGAAAAAGCCTTAATGAGTATATATCTGAAAAACTATCCCTGTCAAATTAACAAGTGGTTATCCGAAGGAATCGGGACATACTTATCTTAACGATAGCGTATTTCCATTTTAAAAAAGTGAGTAGTTCAGAAGTGGCTTAAAGGCGATGTCCCCATCTCCGGATACTGACCCTTGCGGCTGTCAAGACCCGCCATCCGAATGAAAATGTAGATGAGAGCAAAACGGGCAGATAAAAAATTAGCAGCAATCCGGTCAAAGAATGCTGCTAAATATCATCTACAGACGGCTATTACCCCATTTGCAAACTCAACATACTTTTATCAAGTGGATTCTGCAATACGTATTACATCGTAATTTATCTACGTATTTATACGTAGAAAGAGGGAGTTTAGGAGGCCTGTTTTTCTTCTAATGCATATCGAACCAAAGCAGCTGTATTTTTGAGGCCCAATTTACTCATTAGATTGGATCGGTGTGTTTCAACGGTTCTTGCGCTGATGTATAACCGTTTTGCAATCTCAGCACTTGTAAATCCTTCGACTATTAACTTCAGAATTTCCTTTTCTCTTTTAGTAATCGACTTTTTGGAAATTGAAGTAGATCGTTGTGCAACATCCGCATATCTGCCGATCATCAATTGAGAAACCGACTTGCCAAAGGCTTGCTGACCTTCGGAAACAGCACTCACGATATCAATCAACTCATCTTCTGAAACATTTCGGGTAATATACCCTTTAACCCCGGCTTTCAGGCACTGATTCAGATGGCTTAAGTCGGTAGATTGTGAAATCACAATACAGTTTAAAGACTTTTTAACACTCTTAAGTTCTTTCATCAGCTCATGAATGTTTGTATCGGGCAGGCTGGATGAGATGATACAGGTTGCGTCCGGTCGTTTTTTATAAACGGTAATCAAATCTTTTCCGGTTTGAACACTATCCAAAATGTGGAATTTGCTTTTAGGTCCTAACAGAACGTTTAATCCCGATCTGGAGATGTCCTGATTTTCAGCAATAATAAGGGGTATTGTGTCCATACGTTTAACCGTTATAGAAATCGTCGGACCTTGAATATAAACCAAATTGTTATAATGGCAAATTTATTCCATCTATATCTTTTTGTAAATAGTATTTTTCGGGTTAAGAGAGATTAAGTACTCAATCATAAAACTTCTGTTTGAATTGAGCGAATGGTTCTCAGATTGTTTATTTTTCCCGATTCAAAAGAAAACGATATTATACTGAATTAAACGATAAAATTTTTATGAGCTTGATTAGAAGCCATCATTGTGGTGAATTAACGATTAAAAACAAGGGTGAAGAAGTTGTATTGAATGGCTGGATAGCCACCCGGCGAGATCTTGGCGGATTAATTTTTATTGACCTGCGTGACAGATATGGGTTCACCCAGATTGTTTTTGATGAAACAAACAAAGAGCTGCACTCTATGGCAGAACAACTTCGATCTGAATTTGTGATCGGAGTGAAAGGAGTGGTTCTGAAACGTGATGAAGAGACCATCAACCCGGAAATGAAAACGGGTGAAATAGAAGTGGAAGTGACCGAACTGGTTGTCTATTCCAAAGCTCAAACTCCGCCTTTTGAAATTAAAGATCAAATCGCAACGAATGAAGAGGTACGCCTGAGATATCGTTATCTTGATCTGCGAAGGCCGGAGTTACAGAAAAATCTGATGCTTCGTTCTGAAGTTGCCCATACGATCCGTCAATTTTATCACGATAGATCGTTTGCCGAAATCGAAACTCCGGTATTGATGAAATCCACTCCCGAGGGTGCACGCGACTATTTGGTTCCAAGCAGGGTGAATGCAGGCAAATTTTTTGCACTTCCTCAAAGTCCGCAAACCTATAAGCAGATCCTGATGGTTTCGGGTATGGACAGGTATTTTCAGATTGTAAAATGTTTTAGGGATGAAGATTTGAGGGCCGATCGTCAGCCTGAATTCACACAAGTGGATGTGGAGATGTCGTTTATTGATGAAGAGGTGATTTACAGAACTCATGAGCAGCTTCTTTCGGAAGTGTGGAAGAAACATTTGAACATTGAGATCCCCACACCGTTTCCAAGATTGACTTATCAAGAAGCTCTTGAGATGTACGGTTCAGATAAACCGGATTTAAGATTTGATGTAAAAATCAATGATCTTTCAGAGATCGTTGCAGATTCAGGGTTCAAAATATTTAATACAACAGTTAAAAAAGGGGGCAAGGTACTTTCCATTACGATACCCGGGCAGGGTGAGTTGGGTAGGGGTGCCCTGGATCGGCTCACTGAAAAAGCGAAATCACAAACCGGGGCAGGTGGTATGATCTTCATGAAGCGTAATGATGGTGAGATCACATGTAGTGTAGGTAAATTCCTGAATGAAGAGACGATGGTTACCATGGCTGATGCATCCGGAGCAAATGAGGGTGATCTGGTATTGATACTGGCCGGCCCGGTACCGGATGTCTATCATCAGATGGGTGGATTGCGATTAATTGTAGGGAAAGATTTTGAACTGATCGATGAAAAGCAGACCCGTTTTTTATGGGTAACAGAGTTCCCGCTTTTTGAATGGTCTAAAGAAGATCTTCGCTACTACTCCTTACATCATCCATTTACCTCGCCAAAACCTGAAGATATTTCGTTACTTGATGAGGAGCCGGCAAAGGTGAATGCAAGGGCGTATGATTTAGTTCTGAATGGAAATGAGATTGGAGGAGGTTCCATCCGGATTCACGAAACAGATCTTCAGCAAAAGATATTTGGTATTTTAGGGATCGAAAAAGAGGAGGCACAGGAGAAGTTTGGATTTCTGCTGGATGCATTCCGCTACGGAGCACCCCCTCACGGAGGGATCGCACTGGGATTGGACCGTATCATTATGCTGATGGCCGGTGCACAAAGTCTTCGAGATGTTATTGCATTTCCAAAGAATCAAAAAGCCCAAAGCCTGATGGATAATTCTCCTGACTTTGTAGAAGAGAAACAGCTAAAAGAACTCCATATTTTACTCAGAAAAACGGCATTGGATGCCGGTTAACTATATCATTTAATATGTTTGAAAGAGTTGCAATTGCTAAATGTGTGCAACTTTATTCAATAGAAATTTAAGTTGAGGTAAAATAGTGAAAACTGCCGGGATTGATGGCTGCAAAGCCGGTTGGATCATGGTAACACTGGATGAAAATCCTCGTTACGAAATAGTGAGATCTGATGATGAATTAAAAAAGATATTCTTTTCATTTGACCGGGTGTTTATCGATATGCCGATAGGCCTGGAAGATGAAGAGTACACTCGTGAGTGCGATGCACGATTGCGCAAGATTTTGGGTAAAGAGTACGCACCGAGTGTTTTTAGTCCGCCGATCAGGCCTGCGTTGCATGCTCCGTCTTATGTGGAGGCAAATATGCAGAGTTTTGAATACACTGAAAAAAAACTGACGATTCAAGCCTGGAATATCACACCCAAAATCAGGGTTTTGGATCAATTTTTAGCCGAAAATCCGGAGTTAAAGGATATTATTCTGGAGAGTCATCCCGAGCTGCTTTTTATGAATTTGAATGGTGGGATGATCTATCAAAAGAAAAACACCAAAAAGGGATTACGCCATCGGCTTGATCTTGTGAAAGAGCATGAACCTGTTGCTGCCGATTACTTCCGTGAAATCAAAGAGGAGTATCGAAGAAATGAAGTTGAGGAAGATGATATCGTCGATGCATTAGTTTTGGCACTTGCCGCAAAACATTCCGTTCAAAAAGGCATTAAAACCATTCCCGAAACACCTCCAACCGATTCAAAAGGCTTGAAAATGGCCATTCATTATGTTTAAGCCCTCAACTCTTCTCCCCATTTTTCTCCAAAATCTTCCGATACTTCACACCCGATTTATGAACACGGTTCAGTCCATTAAACGCGGCAATTTTATAGGCTTCACTATACGTCGGATAATTCAGAACCCGCTCAATGAAATATTTGATGTTTCCATCAAAAGCCATTACGGCTTGACCCAAATGGATCATATCTGCTGCATGTTCACCCACAATATGTACGCCAACCAACTTCAAATTGTCAGTTCGAAATACAAGTTTCAGGATCCCATCTGTTTCATGATTTAAAAAGGCACGGGTTAGAGATTCAAAATATACTCTGCCCACAGTAACATCCAGGCCAAGATCTGTAGCCTGTTTTTCTGTTAATCCGATACCGGAAATTTCAGGAATGGAATAGATTCCATAAGGAAGGTCCTTACTACCTGTTGCAGCATCATCCCGGTTTCCAAACATATGAGCAGATGCCAGCCTTCCCTGTAGAAATGATGCAGACGCTAATGAGGGCTTTCCTATTACATCCCCCGCTGCATAGATATTTGCAACGGATGTGCGATAGTTCTTGTCGACAACAATATGGCCATCTTCAGTCAGATCTATATTCAGTTCATCAAGTCCAATGTTTGTCGTACTCGGAACTTTTGAACCAATAAAAAGAGTATGATCCGTTTCCACAACCTGTAACCGGTCATCCTGCTTGGTCTTAAAGAGTAACTCATTACAAGTTCTCAGATCGTTATAAGCAATTCGTTCAATGGAAGCGTTATTCACTATCTGAATATTTTTATTCTTAATGATGGATTCCAGTTGATTTTTAATTTCATGATCCAGAAATGAAAGCAACTCATTGTCGGAATGTAGTATGGTGACACGAGTTCCAAGTGCTGCAAAAGTAGTTGCAAATTCAAGACTAATGATACCACCACCGACAATCGCGAGTCGACGCGGAATATGGGTCAGTTCTAATATAGATGAATAATCAAGTACATTTTTATGATCTATATCAAAATTTTTGGGTTTGGAAGGTTTGCTGCCGGTTGATATGAGGATAAATGCTGATGAATAAACTTTCTTCTGATTCAGGTGGTCAACAACTTCCACTTCGTTTTCACTGATAATGCGGCCCCAGCCTCGCGCGGTTTCAACTTCGTTTTTGATAATATCATCCACATACTGCTTATTTTTACTGTCCAGAATGGGAGATTTGTACTTCATGATATCTTCCATTCTAAAACGCTCATATGGTTTTCTGCCTTTTTCATCACCAAATTGTGATTCAAATGATTGAATAAGTTTGGAAGCAGCGCGAAGTGCCTTACTGGGAACCGTCCCTTTACTGATCCATGATCCTCCCATATTTTGGTCACTCGCCTCAACGATCAGAACTTTTTTTCCGAATTTTGTACTCTGCATGGCACATGAAAAACCTGCGGGTCCGCTACCGATAATGATTACGTCGTAATCAAATTTCATAAAATATTTTGGTTAAATTAAAAGGTGTTTAAAGATAGAAGAAATTATAGTTCAAATCTTATCAACTTTAGAAAACAACCAGAATCCGAATGAATATGGATAGGAATCTTTAAAATGAAGCCAAATTTTTAAGATGAATAAGGATTGGAAACGTCAATGTTCAACTGTACCAAACGTGTTTACTCCAATAAATGAATGAAATGATTATTGTTATAAAAATAAGAAAAAGATGGAACGATTTGCCCTCTTTTTGTTATTATAATACCAAAGGACAATTGGTTGCTAACACATTGTCGACAAATATGTTAGCATTCAGATAATTTTTAATGATAAAAGAGAACAAATATGTCTTACGAACTACCGGAATTACCATATGCAAAAGATGCATTAGAACCGAATATTGATGCCAGAACGATGGAAATCCATCATGGCAAACATCATCAGGGTTATACAACAAAAGTCAATGCTGCTCTTGAAGGGCACGAATTCGCGAATCTTGAAATAGAAGAAGTACTCTCCAGAATTGACGAAATTCCGGAAGATATTCGCCAGAATGTGATTAATAATGGTGGCGGATATGCGAATCACAAATTATTCTGGACGATCCTTTCTCCAAATGGCGGAGGGGAACCCAAAGGTGAACTTGCTTCTGCAATTAAAAAACAGTTTGGAAGCTTTGAAAAATTTAAGGAAGAGTTCAGTTCTGCTTCTGCCGGCCAATTTGGATCAGGGTGGGGATGGCTTTGTGTGAATTCTGATGGCCAACTTATGGTTATTTCTACAGCCAATCAGGATAGCCCTTATATGCATGGATTAACACCGATTTTAGGATTAGATGTTTGGGAACATGCTTATTACCTGAACTATCAGAACAGAAGGCCGGATTACATAAGTGCATTCTGGAATATAGTGAACTGGGATCAGGTAGAAGAAAATTACCGTAATGCTAAATAAAAACAGCAAATCGTGAGTATTGGCTATCGGCCGAATAAAAAAAGGCGTCTTAATTAATAAGACGCCTTTTTTATGTCAATTTCGTTGAATCACTCTGAAGAAAACTGTATCACCATTGATTTTAGTTTGTGCAATTTTACGAACTATTCGATTTTTAAAATAAACCAATCGTCTCTGGATAGCAGCCTTGGTTGAGACATTTGTCTTTGATATGACCGATTTCTTTGCCCATATCTGCCCATTGATTGTTGATTAGACATCGAATTATCATCATTCCTTATTCTGAAAGTAGGGGGTTCAAGTGTGAAGCCCAACCAAATCGTGCCTTTTTCGACACCGTAGATTGTAGAACCGTCAAGTGGAATTTTCATTTCCAGTGAAACCAGTCGTCTTTCTTCGTCGGAAGATATTTCAACACCATCGATTTCGATCTGATGTTTGTCTACAAATCCATATTCTGCACGGTTATCACCATCAAAACGCTCAACAATCATGACTCTTGAGAAGATCTCTTCATACAGATTAGTCATAAGGTCTACATTTTCCGGTTGACGAGACCACTCACTGTCGGTTGTAAAACTATTGTAGGCGCCCGGAATCTCACGCAGCAGATTGAATGAACCTGTCGGATATCCGATGCCTACAGATCGCCTTCTTTCTTCTGAATTACTCAAATAAACAATCAGGCCCGATTGACGGATGGCCCTGTCCAGAGTCAGACTTTTTACATCCGCAAATATATAGAGTATATCGTCATGAATGTATGCATGGTACTGTATATCATCTGATTCATTCAATAGGGTTGTACCGGTTGACCATCCGGATAAACTTCCATCAACCGGAAGTGGATCCTCTTTTTGCTGAATAGCGATCTGTTTGGGCCCTGAACAAGAGATCAGAAGTGACAGAGTAAACAGTAAAATTGAATAGAATAAAAGATGTTTCATCAAGAATTGTGCATTAGGAATTGGATATGAATAAGGAATCTTATTCCTTAAATAAGATTCCTTGTAAGATAGTGGAAACGAGAATCGTTAAGAAATCAAAATCATTTGATTGATAAATGAACCGGATGGTTATGTAACGGAATGAGTTCATATAATTGTATTTCTAAATATGTAACTGAAAATCATTATATTTGAGCCAAAATAACAACAAAAAAGGAAACAGAATATTATGCAATTTGGATTTGGAGTAGGTCCTGATACATCATGGATGAGAAAAGAGTTGACAGACATCGGTATTGAGGAGTTAAAGACGCCCGATGATGTTGACCGTGCAATGGAAGAGTATAAAGGCGGAACGATGCTCATGGCAATCAATTCAGTATGTGGTTGTGCAGCCGGTAATGCAAGACCCGGATTAGCGATTGCCCTTGAAAAGAGTGAGGAGAAGCCGGATCATCTGGTTACTGTTTTTGCAGGTCAGGATAAAGAAGCAACTGCACGCGCGCGCGAATTTTTTAGTGAATTCCCTCCTTCATCGCCTGCTTTTGCTTTTTTCGTAGATGGTAAAGTAAAAGCGATGATTCCACGTCACCGTATTGAAGGACGTACCCGTGAAGAGGTTGCCCAGGATTTGTTGATGGTTTTTGATGCATTTATCAAAAAAAGTGAGGCTGAGTAAAAAGTCTTTTCGATTGTTGTTGGGACAGATTTAGAGGGGTGTTTTTTTATATTCTGGTAGTGAGGATCCCACCGGAGAGCCATAACTGGATCTGCCTGTACTGAACATTGAAATAGCCCTGATTTCTTTGGAGCAGATAGTTGTCGAACGGATAGTACTCATTTCGCATATTCGGTCTCTCAAATACATAATTGTATCTCGGATCGGATCTGTCATACGAATATGACCAAACTATTGTATTCAGATACCTGTCTACATACCAAGGCGGACCGAATAAAATGTACATCATTCCGAGATCCGTTTTCCAGCCTTCCTTGTAGGTGGTAAACTGTTTATTGGCCTGCTCAACTCTCTCATAATAAAGATTTATTACTGTTTTGGCTTGTGTCATATTTCCAACATTGGACAACCAAAACCGGTCAATGGCTTCTTTTAATGAATCAGGATCCTGAATACTCATCATATCTTCGTATTTCCGACGATCCATCAGATAGGCCAAAGGTTTTGCCAATTCTTCCGCACTGATTACCGCGGGGTAATTTTCACTTTTTATGGCGAAATCCCTTGCTTTATAAAGATTATTGCCCTGTCCGTCAGTTGTTTGTACCTCAAAACGATAATTACCTCTCTCCAGTAATTGGTATTTGAATTCAATGAGAACACTTCCGGGTTGATCCAGCCTTCTTGTAACGGCATCCACTACCTCCGGATCTCTTAACTCAATCCCCTGATAAGGAAGAGTAGATGGGCTGTAATTGTTGAAATTCATAGGTCTTGCAGGGGTGTCATCTGCAGTATATTTGAGTAGCCTGGATTCTATTTCAAGCGGTGAATCCATGTCATTGTTGGTGACCTGAAAAACAAACTGTAAACTATCCAGGCCTGATGATACTGTATAAGTAGTAATCGGATAAAAAGCCTCTTTAGGGTCGCCGGGTAACTTACCAAGTAATCTGACAGTTGTAATGTTTATTTCCGGCTTATCCGGATCAGGTATAATCGCTTCACTTTGACGACTTGATGCTCTTCCCGATGATTGATCCAATACGGTTACCTGAACCTCAAACCTCCCCGGCCTAACTTCAATGGTTTCATCGTGAGAGAAAACATCCTGACTGAGATAACTGCCTTCAAATGAAGACTCAACCTCAAAATCTCTTCTCACCGTTTCTGTGAAGTTTCCATCAATTTCTAAAACACGGATTTCAACACTTACATTTGCCTTCCTGACGTCATCTATTGTTGAATAGATTAAACTACCCAACACAATATCTGTTGTTACATTAATCAGAGGTTCATCCGTTTCACTGAGATATCCGATTGATGACATTCTGACTTCCGGATAACCATCCTGAAAGAAAAAGAATGTGCCTCTTTCAACATCCGGATTTGCAGACCTTACACACCCTGTTGCATAAAGCAGATACCCGGTTAAGAATAATATCGTAGTATGTCTGAGTTTCATATGAAGTTCTAAACGAAAAACATCGGAAATTAATTTCAGTATGTATAGTCAATAATTTATAATTCACTAATACTAACAGCAATTCCGAATGATAATTGCTTACCTTTACCAATTATTATATTATTTTTTAGAAATTTCCAACAAGAATTAGTGATTTTATGTTAAATAGTGCGAAAAGGACAAAAATTGTATGCACTTTGGGGCCCAGCAGCAATACGTTAGAAGGGATCGAAAACCTTTTACGTGCGGGAATGAATGTCGTAAGGATTAATTTTTCTCATGGAAGCCATGAAGATCACAGACGATCTATCGGTTATGTAAGGCAGGTTGCCAGAAAGTATAAGTATTCGATACCGATATTGATGGACCTTCAGGGGCCAAAAATTCGTGTCGGGCAGATGAAAGATGGGGGGCAGGAAATTATTGAAGGATCGATGGTAAAAATTACTACTGAAGATGTTTTGGGTAGTTCTGAGGTGATACCCATTGATTATAAAAATCTTACAGAAGATGCTGCAGAAGGGAATCAGATATTAGTAGATGATGGTTTGATGGAGCTGAGAATCATCAAAAAAAGTGACACGTACCTGATGGCTAAGGTTGTGGTTGGGGGGCTTTTAAAATCGAGAAAAGGGGTAAATCTACCGAATGTAAAGATATCTATGTCATCCTTAACTGAAAAAGATATTGCCGATCTGGAATTTGGCCTGGATGTGGGGGTAGATTTTGTAGCCATGTCATTTGTGAGATCCGCAAGAGATGTACAGGATGTAATCTCCAGAGTACGTGCAAAAAACAGTAATGCAGGTGTTATAGCTAAAATAGAAAAACCGGAAGCCGTCGAAGTAATTGATGAAATCATTGAAGAGGCTGATGGAATTATGGTTGCACGAGGGGACTTAGGGATTGAAATACCAAGTGAACAAGTACCACTTGTTCAGAAGAAAATTATTGATCGCTGCAGGGTTGCGGGTAAACCGGTGATCACGGCAACCCAAATGCTCGATTCAATGATTAACAATCCACGAGCCACAAGGGCAGAAAGTTCGGATGTGGCAAATGCTGTTGTAGATGGAACAGATGCAGTCATGTTGTCGGGCGAAACTGCCGCCGGTAAATATCCGGTAGAGGCGGTGGAAACGATGTCTAAAATTATACGATCTGTTGAAGAGAACTCACCCGGTATCTATTATAGCCTTAAATACAAAAAACCTGACTGGAAGGAGAAACAAGTGATAGAATCATTGGCATTTTCATGCGTAACACTTGCTGAGAATGTGGATGCCAAAGCGATTGGTACTATTACACATTCCGGTAATACAGCCAGAAGAATTGCCAAATTCAGACCCAAAGTACCGATCATTGCATTTACAGAGAGTCAGATTGTTCGAAGACAACTCAATCTCGTTTGGGGTGTACAATCCGTCAGACTTGATGAAATTTTTGATACAGATATGAGTGTGAAAATGATGGAAGATTATCTGGTTAAATACGGTATGGTTTCGAAGGGAGAGAGGGTGATTATTGCAACCGGAATGCCGTTGGCTAAAAGAGGTCGTACCAATATGATTAAAGTGAGTACAATTGAGGAAGTATAAATGATGACTATACGTTCAATGTATTCAAATCGTTGACCTGATGTGAAGAAAAGTATTCAAATAGTTATCATTCTACTGCTTTTCAGCGGCTGTGGTTCAATCAAACAGGGTTGGAATAATTTCACTGCGTACTATAATACGTTCTACAATACGCAAAATTTTTACGATGAAGGCCTGAGAATTAATCGAAGTCAGATTCCCGAAATGAATCCAAATCAACTGATTAGGATTCATCCATCACCCAGTAATGCAGGACTGAATGAATTTCAAAGTGCTATAGAAAGGGGTAGCTCTATACTTCTGAATCATGATGAATCACGATATTTCCTGCCGGCAATCTTTATCATCGGTAAATCATACTATTATCGATCTGAATTCTTTTCGGCTCTTGAGAAATTTCAGGAGTTGGCCACTTTTGCTGATGGTGATTTAAGGCAAAAAGCATTTCTTTGGCAAGGGTTAACCTATCTTGAAATGTCAAATTATTCAGAAGGAATACAACAACTTGAAGCCGGCATGGATAGAATTTCAAATTGGAATCCGGAAATACTTGCGGAAGTTTATGCTGTTCTTGCTCAACTGAATAGTGAACTTGACAATTACGACTTAACAATTGAATTTCTTTATAGATCTGTCTCTGATCTGAATAATGATGAAATGGCTGCCCGAGCCTATTTTTTACTGGGACAAATATATGAATTGACAGGGAATCATGTAGGTGCCCGTAATGCATATCGAGACATAACGGGTTTCATAACATCGTTTGAACTCGAATTTCATGCAATTCGAAAAGAGGCAGAAGTATTGAGGCGAATGGGAAATTATGATCAAGCTGAAAGATTATTCCGCAGATTATTCAGAGACAACAAATATTTGGCCTTTACAAATGAACTTCAGTACGAAATTGGCCGCACTCTTCAATTAAAGGGAGATTATGAAGAGGCCTTGATCCGTTATGAAGAAGTACTTGAGGATCATATACAAACCCCCTCCGCAGTTACAAGGGCCAAAACATATTATGGGATTGCAGAAATTTATCGGGAACATCTTCAGGATTATGGTACCGCAGCAGATTATTTTGAACGAGCTGCTTCACAACGGGCCGATCCGGCCTTGTTACCGGTTGGTTTTAACGCGAACGAACTTGCTGAATCATTTGGCCGTTATGCAACGATCAAAAGAGAGATATCTGAGAAAGACAGTCTGCTTGCCCTTGCTGCCATGAGTGATGATGATTTAAAAGAGTATATCGAAGAGGTTCAACAAATTGAACAAGAAAAACTGGAGGAAGAGTTAAGAGAGGTTCAAAGACAACAAAGTCAAGCAGTTGTAATGGACGAACCCGATCAGTTAGCAGATCTTGACCAAACTGTTGAATTTGGATTTCTAAATAGCAAAAACAGAAGTAAACAATTGGAATCCAGTCTTCAGTTTCAGGCAAGATGGGGCGACAGGCCTCTGGCAGATAATTGGCGAAGACAGGAAGCCGTCAGTGGAAATAGGTTTGATCAGATTGTACTTCGAAATGAAAAAGATGAAGAGATCACCATCGATCAGGATGATTCAGGAACAGGAATACAAGCGATGATTGAGTTAAGTGATATACCGTTTTCTGAAGAGGAGCAACTCTCTCTGCGTAATGAAATCAATAGGCTCAATTATCAGCTTGCAAATGTATTTTTTCTCACCCTGGATATGCCGGACAGTGCTGCGGTTTACTACCGGAAAGTCATAGACTCCGATCTGAATCAAGATCTGGTTACGATGTCAATGTACTCCTTAGCCGAACTGGCCTTAGAGTTGGCTGATACAGAAAATGCTACAACATGGCTCCATCAGTTGAATGAGGTTGATCCCAACTCTGTTTATACACGTAGATTGGCAGAAAGGTTAGGATTGACGGATCATTTGCAGACAGGTTCTGTTGACAAGCCGGGTACTGAATTCGTTTATCAAAACCTGAAATCCGATCAGGTTGGGACAAATCATGTTGAAAGAGCAAATCTATTACTGAGTTTGGCTGAACAAGATTCTTCTGATGACCGAAGTGCCCTTTTGATTTTTGATGCGGCAAATGAGTATTTGCAAGCGGCCAAATCAGGTACGGATAAAATACGGGAAATCAGTAACTGGATTTTGATGCGAGATCAATATGAACAGGAAAAGGACAATTTTGAACAGCAAAGAGATTCTTCAATAGTCATGCTTGCGGATTCTACGCTAAGTGATTCGGCGCGTGATTATTGGCAATCAATAGCTGATTCAACATTTTCAGAAACTGATTTTTCAGGCTATTTTCCTTATCAGGGAGCTTATTGGGATAGTACACGGACAATTCTGAACCGTATTGAAACCCAATATGCATCTACGGCTATCATGCCAAGGGTAAGAGTTTTGAGTGAGGAGCTAAGGAACCCATCGGTTGATCAAAGTACAGATAGTTCTACCCCGGCTGAAATAGATCAAGTACCGGGCGCTGCCGTTTCTATCTCCGAAATCGGTGTCAATCGTGATGTTATTGAAAATCAAGAGGATGCCGACAGAACAGATTCGGTGGAAAATACAAATCAAACAGATGATTCAACAAGCAGTTATTCAATCGTGTTATACTCATTCAGTCGTGATAGTCTTGCACGAATCCAAGCAACGGAGTTGGCATCAATGGGGATGGGAGAACCGATCTATATCTGTCCAAAAGTGATTAATAACACAAATTATTGGAGAGTAAGTGTTGGAAGTTACCCGGAGATATCCGGAGCTATCAGAAGTACCAATTTACTTAGCCCACCCTATGATAATCAGAATTTTATAACCTCATTAAACCCAAATTGTGTACAATTTCAAGTTCAATAGATCATCGAGACTTTTTTAGATAGCACACTCATTTATTACTCGATTTGTTTCAAATGTACCATCGGAGTTTTTTGTCAGTCCTCTTTCTTTAACTCGTAAACATGTTTATACCCATTCTGTTTTAGGTGTTCTGAAATCTCTTTATTGATTCTCTTTACAATCGCAGGGCCTTCATAAATCATACCGGTATAGATCTGTAAGATATCGGCTCCGGCTTTTAATTTTTCGATGGCATCATTACCCCTACTAATGCCGCCAACTCCGATTATTAATTTTGTTCCTTTGCTCAGAGTCCTGATTTTTCGGATCATTTCTGTACTTCTTTGCCTGATCGCTTTTCCACTCAATCCGCCACTGCCAATACGCGATAATTTTTTTACAGGTGTCATTAGATCGTCTCTGTATTGAGAGGTGTTGCAAGCCACATAACCACTAATGGCATGACTTTCACATACTGAGACCAATTCTTCAAGGTGCTCATCTGACAGATCCACGGAAAATTTAATTAACACCGGAGCTAACATGGAATCTTTCTCAATTTCGAGGGATGTCAGTAATTGATCCAGTGTCTCAGGTTCTTCAAATGTTTTGCCTTCCGAAGTATTTGGGCAGCTGATGTTAATTGTGATATAATCTCCAATCTCTTTCAGCTCATCAAAACTGGTCTTATAGTCATCAATGGCTTTCTGGCCTGTAATAGCCGGATTGTGAGTTTTTGCTATGTTTATTCCAAGTGGAATGCCTAACTTTAGCTTTTTCAATCTTCTGGAAATCGTATGAACACCATCATTATTCAATCCCAATCGATTGATTAAAGACTCATCTTCCTGCAACCGAAAACTTCTCGGCTTTGGATTACCTGTGGATGGATTTGCAGTAATACTTCCGACTTCAACAAAACCGAAACCCAGGCTTTGCATCAGAGGGGCCAATGTTCCATTTTTATCAAAGCCTGCAGCCAGACCAATCGGATTGGGGAATTTAAGGCCCAATATATTCTGCTCAAGCGAAGGGTCTGAATACTCATACAAAGATTGGACAACCTTTAGAATCGATTTTGACTTACTGACAGCCGAACCAAACTTTACAGTTGACTCATGCGCATAATCGGCTGACAGACGAAACATTACAGGCCGAATAAGATGTTTATACATGAATTTATTTGATGATCGATTTATCTCAAGGTAAGCAGTGTATTGTTAAGATTGAAACAAGTTAAGTTTATAGAATTAAATCTTTATTTTTACCGAATGGAAATGAATTTGAATCAATACCGGATTGATCATATAAAAAGATCATTCAATGAGGATGAGATCATTATTCTGGAGTCTCAGATGCCGGATCATCCCTCTTCAATATGCAGTTATGTCGCGATTAAACCGGTAAACTACATTAAGGCAAAGGGCAACTGCATTACCACTTTTTTAGACGGGGAGAAAAAAGATTTTGTGGCGGACCCATGGGAAGCATTAAAACAGTTTAGGACGAATGTAAATCATTGGTTATTTGGTTATTTGGGATACGATTTAAAGAATCACATTGAGAAACTGAAATCAACCAACAGTGAACTTATCAGCATCCCGGATCTCTATTTTATGGAGCCCGAGTATTTATTTAAGGTAAAAAAAAATGGCAATGTGAAAATGTTGATGGGCCCTGTGAATACAGTTGATGGTTCTAATTTTGAGGTTGGTTTTGAAACAGTTGATGAAACCCATTCAAAGGATACAAAGAGAACATTCAGCGTACCTGACTGCTCTCTTACAGGATCAAAATTGAAATCAATGATTGATGAAGAGGAGTTTAAATCAAAAGTCATGGATATACAAAGAAGGATTAAAGACGGTGATTTTTATGAACTTAACTACTCCTATCCTTTAAAAGCAGACTTTTCCGGTGATCCCTATGATCTCTACAGAGAGATGAGAAAGATAAATCCGGTCCCCTTTGGTTCATTTATGAGGTTGGAAGATATCAGTGTAAGTTGCGCATCGCCGGAGCGGTTTTTAAGGAAAATCGGTAATCGTATCATTTCTGAACCGATAAAGGGTACAGCAGAACGTTCTGAAAACCCCGAAACGGATGAAGTGAGACGAAATGAACTGCTGAATGAGAAAAATCGTGCAGAGAACCTGATGATAGTGGATCTGGTTCGTCACGATCTGTCAAAAATTGCATTAAACGGCAGTGTACAGGTTACCAAATTATATGATATTCAGACATTTGGGACAGTACATCAGCTGATCTCAACAATTGAAGCTGAAATGATCGAGGGATTGGATGCAGTTGATGTCATCAAAAGTTGTTTTCCAATGGGATCTATGACAGGGGCTCCAAAAATTGAAGTGATGCATGTTATTGAAGAACTTGAAATCTATAAACGCGGATTGTATTCAGGTGCCATTGGATACTTTGATCCAAAGGGTGATTTTGATTTTAATGTTGTGATAAGAACAGCCATTATGCAAAATAATCAGTTGATTTATCCGGTTGGAGGTGCTATTACAAGTGATTCAAATCCACAGCTGGAATGGAATGAAACATTGATAAAATCCAGAACTTTGACAAACGTTTTCAATCCTGTTGGTAATTTATGAAATGAAGCTTTTTATAACTTAGTTATGCCCCGAAACAATGACAATGACAATGACAAAGACATTGCAATATGTGCTGTGAACCCTTATCTTTCTTTTCTATAAAATTTTCCGAAGATAAATACCTAAGATCATGAAAAAAGGAATTCACCCCGATTACAAAGAAGTGACTGTAATTTTGAGTGATGGTACAGAGATGAAAACCAGAAGTACAATCAAAGCTACTGATGGTACTTTCAAAAGTGAAGTTGATTCAAAAAACCATCCATTTTACAACAAAGACCAAAAAATTCAGAAAAAAGATGGCCGTATCGATCGATTTAACAGACGATACAAGAAGAATTAAACCGTCTTTTACATATTTAAAAGGGATGAAATGTACCACGTTTCATCCTTTTTTTGTTTTAACTATATGGAACTTAAATCCTATACCGTAGGGCCATTTTCTGAGAACACTTATCTCCTCACAAAGGGGTCTCAATCTATTTTGATTGATCCCGGATTTTTTGATCCAACGGAGTATAAGCAGTTTAAACAGGATTTTGATGAAATCGGATCCCAATTGGCCGCCATTATTCTGACTCATGCACATGTGGATCATATACTGGGATTGGAAAAAGTATTACGCGATTTTGATGTCCCGGTCTATTTAAATCATTCTGATCTTTATTTATGGGAAAACTTTCCAAATCAAGCTGCAATGTTCGGTTTTCGAACAGGTGGATTTGATTTTATCCCGGAGCCTCTTGAAGAACAACTACAATTATCTATCGGTGGAATGACCTTTGATGTTTTATACACACCCGGACATTCACCTGACCATGTCTCTCTCTATTTTAAAGATGAGAATTTGTTAATTGCCGGTGATGTGTTGTTTAATCAGAGTGTTGGAAGAACGGATCTCTATAAGGGTGATTTTGACACTCTGGCGACATCCATTCGTCAGAAACTCTATACACTGCCGGATGATACAAACGTATGGCCGGGTCACGGTCCTTCGACTACGATTGGTTTTGAAAAATTAAATAATGGTTTTGTAAAAGGGTAATTAGAGACGGGGACTGTTCAATTTTTTTTACTCGCACTCTCCTTGTCTTCAGCTTTTTTCATTTTCAGTCTCTCAATCTGCTCGCTGTAATACTCTTTTTTGGTTGAATTTTCGGAGATCAATCGCTGATACGTTTTTATAGCTGCGGTCAGATTATTTTGCTTTTCATGAATAATTGCAAGAGTCTCTGTGACGATATCTTCCACATCTGTGCTTAACTTGCTTAAATCCAGCTGATCACTCTTTTGATCATTGTCATTAAATTGTTTTTTTTCAATGGAAGATAACTTTGTAATCAACAAATCCAGGTCTTGAATCGGATAGCCACGTTCAATAAACTGAATTCTCTTTTTTATCTCTGTTTTGGTTTCTTTCGGCTGCCACGCGCTAAATGAGTGTGGATGTTGTACAAAATAGGGGAGTCTTTCCATAAAACGGCTACCCGGTGCGAGTACTTTTGCCTTCAGAGCAGATTCAATCGCTTGCTCTTTATTTTGGTTTTTAAGATGCAACCACGCCAAAAAGAAATATCCTACAGCACCCGATTGTCTTTTTTCAACCCTATTTTTGAGCCTTTCGATAGCACGTTCAGGATCTGACTCAAACTGTTCTAAATAACTTTGATATGATTTTGGTATCTGAAATGATTCTAACTCCATGTTGGGAAAGATAGTAAAAAGAGATTAATTACCAATTGCTAACAGCATCATTAAACATATTGTTTGAAATTTGTTGAAGTGCTGTTTGAGCAGCTTCTATTTCGCCATCCACCGGGTTCCGCAAAACATCATATGTGGCATTTCCGGTAAAATTTTTAGTCCATAGTGGTTCATCTTCCCGAGCATATTGAAAAGTGGCGCGAACCGTTATTTGGATTTCGTTCAAGTTTGCTTGTTGGTCACCACCAATACTAAAAGGCCGGTTCACATAACTTTGAATCGCACCTTCAACAAATGCATCTGCATTGGTTTCGTCATTGGAAAGTGAGAGTCTGCTTTGATTTACAAATCGATCGATCAGAGCCCTGTTCAGCCGGTCACTCAAATCACCCAAACCACTTTGAGATCGATCCGGGAAAAATGGAATATAGATACTATTAACATCGGCAGGAATGGATGTACCTGTAAAACTATAAGTAATGCATCCTGTCAGTAATAATGTGATCGCCAACAATGTTGATTTAAGCCTCTTATTCAAGCCCATATTGGTCCAGTTTTCTATAGAGTGTACGTTCACTGACGCCAAGTGCCTCTGAGGCTTTACGCCGATTTCCTTCAAATCGCTTTAATGCCTGGATAATGAGAAATTTTTCAGCTTCCTCAATGGATGGTATATCACCGTCGGAGAAAAAGCTCTCAATTTCATCTCCATTTTCAACCGGCTCCAAATCATTTTCCCTGTCAACCGAGCGTATACCTAAATGATCTGAATCAATTATTTTGTCACGCATATGTACGGATATATCATTCGGATCAATGTTACGTGTCACCGCAGAAGGGAGGGCTTTAACATCTTTATCAGCGAAAGTAGAGTATAGAAATTTAGCCAGCATTTTCTTTAGATCTGAAATATCTGAACTCATTTCGACAAGAGCTCTATAAATAACACCCATGTCTGCAGTAGATGGATCGTTGGAAAAATCACTTTCACTTTCATGTCCCGGCGAAAGGATCGGTAAATTATCTGTTGAACCATGAAATTGCCGGCCTTTCAAATATTTTTGTAAACGGTTTTTGTCAATAAATTTCGATTTTTCCAACACGACCAGTTGTTCGGCTACATTTCGTAATTCCCTTACATTTCCCGGCCATCGATAAGAAACAAGCAGCTCCTTGGCATCATCCGAAAACCCCTGGAATACTGAATCATACTTGGATGAAAATTCTGTCACAAATTTTCTGAATATGGGTATAATATCCTCTTTTCGATCACGCAGAGGGGGGAGTTTAATTTTTACGGTATCTAATCTATAATAGAGATCTTCACGAAAGGATCCTTCTCTGACCAGATCCCATAAATCTTTATTCGTAGCTGCAATAACCCGAACATCGGCTGTATACATCTTACTGGATCCGACTCTGAAGAATTCACCATTTTCAAGTACTCTGAGTAATTTTACCTGTACATTTTTTGGTGTGTCACCAATTTCATCCAGAAAAATGGTACCCCCATCTGCTTTTTCAAAATAACCTTTTCGCGCTTCATGAGCACCGGTAAATGACCCTTTCTCATGGCCGAAAAGTTCACTTTCAATGATACCTTCCGGTATGGCTCCGCAGTTTACGATGACCAGGTCACTTCTGCTTCTTTTACTAACTGAGTGTATGGCTCTTGCCGTTACATCTTTTCCGACACCACTTTCACCTTGTAGTAATACAGTGATATCTGTTGCAGAGACCTGCATAATCTTGTCAACAACCTGGCGAATAGCATCCGATTCGCCGGTTAACCCATATTTTTCTTGAAAAACTTGCCTGTCCATAAACGAATTATCCGATTTTGTTGCCTAAAGTTAAGAAAGTTCTCTTTCTTGCCATAAAAAATGGACGAATGAAATTATAGATTGTATTTTGTGGGTGTTCTTTACTGTCTTTTCTTATTTGAAGATAGAGACTAATAGGGAATAATATCTTGGAAGGCTAATAAAATACGAAAAGGGGACCTTTTTATTATTTATGGATGATTCAATTTTTTGTGATGGAACAATTGAACGTTTAAAAAGACATTTTACGATTATTTATGGAGAACATTTTGTCGACGATTGTATCGACAGAGTGAAGAAGCTCATTGATAAATTTCAATTGGAACCACAGTTACCCCTGCCTCCTGAAGCTATCTGGACTCATGAAGATCTGGTACTGATCACGTACGGGGATATGGTGCAACCTCAAATGAGGGAACAGGTAACCAAACTGAAGAAGCTACATCAGTTTTTGAAGAATGAGCTCGAAAATGTGATTAGCACCATACACATTCTGCCCTTTTTTCCGAGTTCTTCTGATGACGGATTTTCCGTGATTGATTATCGAAGGGTTAGTGAATTACTTGGCGGGTGGGATGATATCAATGAGATGAGCCGTGAATTTCGGGTAATGGGTGATCTGGTTATGAATCACACATCACGACATAGTAAATGGTTTGATGAATTTCTGGAAGGTAACACTCCATATAATCAGTATTTTATGGAAACCGATCCTGAGATCGACTTATCGATGGTAACCCGCCCAAGAAGTTCGCCATTATTAACACCGGTACATACAAATGATGGTGAAAAATATGTGTGGTCAACATTTAGTAACGATCAGATCGATGTCAATTTTGCGAACCCTGATGTTCTTTTTGAATTTCTGGATATCTATTTTTTTTATCTGAGCCAAGGCTTGTCAATAATCAGGCTTGATGCCGTAGCATTTATCTGGAAGGAGATTGGAACGAACTGTATACACCTTAAAGAGACCCATGAGATCGTTAAATTGATTCGTACACTGGTCGATTGTTTCGCGCCTCATTCTACAATTATCACTGAGACGAATGTTCCGCATAAAGAAAATATCAGTTACTTTGGTGAAGGAGACGAGGCGCATATGGTTTATCAATTCAGTTTGCCACCCCTTCTGTTGCACGCAATCCTGACTGAAAATGCTTTTTATCTGACTGAATGGCTGAAATCTCTCAAACCTCTCCCAAAGGGATGCACATACTTTAATTTCACCTCTTCACACGATGGTATTGGTGTGCGGCCACTTGAAGGTCTTGTACCCGAATCTGAATTTGATCATTTAGTTGATGGTATTAAGAAAAAGGGAGGTTTTGTATCGGAAAAGAAGAATCCGAATGGGACATTAAGTCCATACGAATTAAACATCACTTACTTTGATGCATTTAGTGGGCTAAATGGAAGTAAGTCGCTACAAATCAGACGATTTATCTGTTCTCAGATCATTTGTATGAGCCTGAAAGGAGTACCCGGTTTGTATTTCCATAATTTTACAGGTACCAGAAATAATCTGGAAGGTGTCTCCATAACAGGGAAATATCGTACAATTAATAGAAAAAAATGGTTCTACGATGAACTGGTAAACAGGATTAATGATCCTGTTGATGTAGCCAACGTTGTTTTTGATCTGATGAAAAAGATTATTCATTGTCGACGATCGATAAAAGCGTTCAATCCGTATGGATCGCAATTGGTATATGATACAAACAGCGACCTTTTTTGTCTGTTACGTAAAGATCCGAAAAACGAAGAAAGGGTGTTGGTCCTTGCCAATTTAACCGGAAAGATTAAAGTTGTGGATACAGTGGACTATTCAATCCCCATTGATGTTCATAAAGAGTATGCAGATCTATTATCAGGCAGGAGTTGTATAGTGAATGGGAAAGGCAAATTGGAGCCCTATCAGGTGATTTGGGTCAGAATTTAAGGGTGAATACACTCTTTTAACTGAATCATCTCCGTAATAATAAGATCAGGTTTCAGGTGCTTACAGCGTTTGTCATCTTTTCTCCACTTGAGAGAACGTTTGTCACCCGCAAAAAGAGCTGTTTTCATACCGATTGAATGGGCGGGCCAAATATCTTTGAGCATATCATTGCCAATAAAGAGAACATTCTCAGCGACTAAATCAGTATCAAATGCATTCAGTTTATGGAGATAATTTTTGTAGAACGGTAGACCCGGCTTTTTCATTTTCTCTTCATATGACCAATGAAGTAATTGATTGGAAAACCCCAAATCTGTCAGGGATTGTTCTGTTAACGACTCCAGAACGATAGGAGTATAGAATTGTGAATTGGATATAATTCCCTGAGGGATACCCAAATCTTTGAAATGGTGTAACGTCTCAATTACACCGGGCATGGGCCATACAGGATTCATTCTGGATTCAAACTCAATGGAGATTTGATCAAGTAACTGACGATTTTCATGATACTCAATCAGACCTTCTGTTTTCATTCTTTTTAAAACGTGACCCCAGACCTCTCGGATATCCGGTTCAGGATACTCAATTCCTTCGTCGCTGAATTTTTCAATGAACTGTTGTACAACGTTGTTGTAGATATTAAATCCTTTTGTAGCTACATCCTTGGATATCACTTCTATGCCTGAACTCTTTAATACATCAAGGAATAGAGTTGGATCAAGTTTTCCATCATCAATGCCAATGTCACCCACACCGGAAATAAAAAGGGTTCCATAGAAGTCATAAGCGATAACTTTGATATCTGTGAGTTCTCTTAAATTGGGTACTGTACCTGTAGGGAGTGCTTTAAGAGGGTTAGACAATTGCTTAAAACGATGATGCAGATCACTTTGATTCATCAAAAAGCCGTACTATCGGTTGAATTTTTTACGATACTCCTCAATCTCTATCATCGGGGGTCTTTCATCCTCAATAATTTCAATCAGCTTCTGCTCGTAATGATCTCGTTTTGCCTGAAACTGCCGAAGTATTGTGGTATGTTCGGCTTTGTCAATGATATCCAATGCCTTAGCACGTTTGATAAATGTCTGTAAAATTCCAAACGCCATTTTACCAAGATCCTGAGTGTCTTTGTTTTCATGTATCCGTTTGTCGAGATCAGTCTGGGCAAATGCTTCAAGTCCAAACTTGCTGTAAACATCGATCAAATGGGACGTTTCAACACCGTAACCAATGGGGAAAACGATCTGATCGAGTACTTCCCGACGTACAGCATATTCACCAGATAGTGGTTGAATCATCGCAGTGAGTTCCGGAAAAAAGAGAGAAAAAAGAGGGCGTACCAATATTTCAGTTACCCTTCCGCCTCCTGAGGGTCTTACATTACCGGATAATGCCAGGGGCCTGTCATAAAACCCTTTTACATATTTTACTTCATCTCTGTAAATGAGGGGTGCAACCAAACCGTATACAAACCGGGGGTGAATGTTGCTGATATCGGCATCCACGTACACAATGATATCACCCTTTAACTGATAGATGGCTTTCCATAAATTTTCTCCTTTGCCTTTTTTGGGTCCGAGATCCGGAAGGATATCGGTAGCCAGGTATGTATCGGCTCCAAAGTTTTTAGAGACTTCAAGCGTGTTGTCTGTAGATCCGGAGTCGATGACTGCGATTTCATCAATAAGCGGGTAACGCTCCATCAATTCTGATCTAAAGATGATGATCTCCTTACCAATCGTTTTTTCTTCATTCAGAGTGGGTAAACAGAGTGAGATTTTCAGATTTTTTTTCTTCTTTATCTCAACCAGTTTTTTCAGATCCCAAAATTCTGAATGATGATATGTATTATTGTCGATCCATGATTGAAGATTACTCACAATATCCTCCGTCTGCAGCCATTAGAATTCCGATTACCTGAGCCAGCCCTTTATATATCGGCTCAATCTGAATAGTTTCATTTCTTTTAAACGTTCTTTCCCCAATTGTGATGCCAAGGGTAAGAGCAGGAATATCTTTTTCTATCAGTGCTGAAAGTTCTGAAACACTGGGTGCCAGACGCGGTTCGATATCAAGTTTTTCCATCACTGATCGGGCACATTTGGTAAGTGGGTGTGCAAAAGGCACACCTCCGGGTGCTCGTTTGGATACAATTTCCAGATCCACCTGATCCCCGGTTTTTGATGATACTTCTAAAACAATATCCTGTATCGTTTCACCGGCTTTTTCTACTACTTCCTGCGATTCAGATCTGACTTCAAACCCGAGAGTTGCATCCCTGGCAATGGTGTTAAAAGACGTGCCACCTGCAATTGAGCCCATTACGATACTGGTTCTGGGCCTGCTGGGCAGTCTCATATCATTAATTTTGTTGATCACCTCATTCAGTGTGAGAATGGCACTGGCATCTCCAAATCTGGACCAGTCATAACTTTCCGGTACTGTACATGTGATTTCACCTCTTAACATTCCAATGGAAGAATAGCTGAGCCGGCCAAGTTGAATTCCTTCCAGACAAATGGCACTCTGATATTCAAGGGTAGAATTATCCAGGAAAAAGTGGATTCCCTCCAGGTTTCCTTTACCTAAACTTTTCACATTGGCCAGAAGTACAAGATCATTTTTTAATTTGATTCCAAGGTCTTCAAAAATATATGGCAGAGTCACCATGGTTGCCAGGCCTAAGGCATTATCAGCTACTCCCGGCCCGATAATCTGATCACTCGAAACCTGCATTGTGTGATCTGTACTTGCTGGAAAAATAGTATCGGCATGAGCACTAATAAGGATGGCTTTTTTATTATCGTCCGATTCAGAACCGGATATGAGACCGACCCCATTACCGCCCTCATCGATCATCGATTCAGTTAGGCCGGCTTCTGCAAACCGATTTAAAATAAATTCAATTCTGTGTTCTTCCTTAAATGTAGGTGCAGGAATTTCACCGATCATTACCAGATTAGCAAGAAGTACCTCTCTGTACTTTTTAAGCTTTTTTGTCAAATCGGGTAAAGATTTATTGAGAGAAGAAAGTTTTTTCATGATATTTCAGTCATATTTTCAATTCTTGCTTAAAGATGAGGAATAAATGGCTACAATTCACCTGTTTATTAGGGTTATTTTAGTTATTCACTAAAATACTCCGGATTCTTACTCTAATGAATCTAAATTCTCAATAGATTTTCAATTAAACAAGCTCAAACCAGTAATGCATCCTGATGATATTCCGCAATGGACACTTTTTTGATAGGGGTTGCAATCAGGGTGGCTGATGTTGAATCTGTTATTTTTACTTCAACATAATCTCCCTTCTGGAATTCTCGCTTGTCAAATACAACCATCTTATTGGTATCTGTTCTGCCTGAAAGTTGTTCGTTGGAACGTTTGCTGATTCCCTCTGCCAAGACCAAGTGTCGGTTTCCGATCTCTTTCAGATTATTTTTTTTCTGTATTTTCATTTGCTGCTCAATGATCTCTGACAGGCGCTTCTTTTTTGTCTCTTCCGGAACATTATCTTCATATTTACGATGTGCCAGAGTACGTTCTCTCTCCGAATAGGCGAACATATAGGCGAGATCGAACTCTACTGTTTCCATCAATGTCATCGTATCTTGATGTTCATCTTCTGTTTCGTCGCAGAATCCGGTAATGATATCGGTAGAAAGCGATACCCCCGGTATGATTTCTTTCATTTGATCTGTCAGAGTGAGATACTCCTCCCGGGTGTAGGGCCTTCTCATCCTTTCAAGCATGGAGTTGTTGCCTGATTGTGCAGGTATATGTATGTAATTACAAAGATTGGGCCTTTCTGCGATCAGATAAAGCAGGGGTTTTGGAAAATCTTTTGGATGTGGAGATGAAAACCGAAATCGGATTTCAGGATTTCGCATGCTCGCTTCGTCCATCAAACGGGTAAAATCATGATCTTCATAACGATATGAGTTAACATTTTGTCCGAGAAGTGTAACCTCTTTATAACCCTGATCACGCAACTCATCAATTTCACGAAGGATACTCTTCATGGGTCGGCTTCGCTCCCTTCCCCTGGTAAATGGGACAACACAAAATGAGCACATATTATCACATCCTCTCATAATCGAAACAAAAGATGTAACACCATTTCCACTCGTTCGAACCGGACTGATATCTGCATACGTCTCTTCAAGTGAAAGAAGTACATTAACCGCTTTACGTCCATCGTCAACTTCTGATAGTAAATTTGGTATATCACGATATGCATCAGGTCCTACAACAAGATCGACTAATTTTTCCTGATCAATTATTTGATCACGAATGCGTTCTGCCATGCACCCTAAAACACCAACGGTCAGATGTTTATTCTCTTTTTTAAGCGATCGAAACTCTTTTAATCGATTCCATACGCGTGTTTCAGCGTTTTCACGTATGGAGCAAGTATTCACAAATATGATATCCGCCTCTTCTGCTTTTTGAACGGGTGCCATTCCCTCTTTAATGAGAATAGAATTGACGATTTCAGAATCGGCAAAATTCATCTGACATCCATAAGTTTCGATATAGAATCGTCGTTTTTTCATAGGTTTGGTATAATCTGGTCGTTTCTCAAATGGCTCGTAAAAATAACCATAGTTACTGAAACTTAACAATTGGAATTCTATAAGAATGTTGATCTCCGGGACTCAAGTAAATTCATTAGAGCGAGGGTTACAAATTTGTTTAGACTTGGAAGACCCATTGTTCAGCAGAACGGCCCTTTCCATCATCAAAGAAGTACATTTATGAAAAACCGAAAATTATAAAACCTCCAGTAATTCAACTTCAAACACCAGGACAACGTTTGGTGGTATCACCAATGCCTTGGTTTGAGGATCTCTGGGTGGATTATTTCCATATCCCAGATTTGGCGGGAGAAAGAATTCATATTTGGCCCCCGGTTTCATGAGTTGCAAACCTTCCGAAAATCCGTCAATTACACCGGCAACATTAAATTGAGCAGGGTTATCTTCGGTTGTTTGGTCAAAGATATAGTCATTTGTCAGTTTTCCTGTGTAATTGACACTCACATCACTCTGAGGATTTGGAGATTCTGCTTCACTGTCACCTTCTTCGATAATACGATATTGGAGGCCGCTACCGGTTACTTCTATATCTTCCCGGTCTAAATTCTCATTTAGAAACGTTACAACATCCCTTAAAAATGAATCCAGTGTCAATTCATAGATCAGAACAGCACCACATCGTATTGGTGAACCGGCCGGTGGATTATTGTTATAACCTAATTCTGTCGGAAGTACCAACTCATAGGTTGCTCCCTCTCTCATCATTTCTAAACCCTCTCTGATACCCGGCAGTACTCCATCACCAAGTGGGAAAAAGCTGAGTTTGTCTGAATTGGCAGGAGGGGTAAATTGTTCACCGCTTACCAATTTTCCTTTAAACGTGACAAACACATATTGATCGATCTGTGGAATTTCGCCATCTCCTTCTTCAATGATACGGTAAATTAAGCCGCTCTCGGTTTCAGTATAGCCTTCTTTTTGAGCGTATTCAGCTAAAAAAGATGTTTCATCAATAGGTGTGCAATCCGGACTGTTGGAAGTATCCATACATCCCGTGAATAAAAAGCTTGCAAAAAGTAGGCTGATAAATAGATGCTTCATAGAATAGTTATAAAATAAAAAGTTTTGAAATTACAATACTGCAGTGTAAGGTAATGATTGAATACCTTTTTGAATATTTGAAATTCGGTTAAGTAAGCTGTTTTCAAGGTATATGTTCAAGGATTCATCATAAAATTGTTCGTCCGTATATTCCTGCCAATAATTTCTCAACGAATCCAAATCCGGAATAATATTTTCAATTTTTTCGGCTTCATAGAAAAGAATTTTTCGATGGATCTCTTCAAGACAATTATGTATCTGGCCTGCAATGGTCACCATAAATGGAGATTGTCCGTCAACAGATTTATTTAAGAGGTTGTGTAAACCGAATGCATATTGTTTAATCTGTAACAAAACGGTTATCAGTTCCTCACGGTGTACGGTTTCAGTCTGACCCGATCGCTTTCTGTAATATGAAAAATTACGAAATAATCTCCGTCCGATCGTTATAGCGGCACTGTTCGCAGCGGCTGCAAATGCAAGGGCATCTGTCTCTAATTGGGCCATGTTTCCGGTGATTTTCTCCAGTCATTCAGTAGTTCAATATCTGAAGATTGAATTTTACCCACTTCAAGTGCCACTTCAATCAGTGTTGCATAATCTGTTAAACAGTACAAAGGAAGATCTCTCTTCTTGAATTTTTTTATTGAATTATCAAATCCGTAGGTAAAAATACTCAATACCGCTTTTATGTCTGCCCCTATAAACTCGAGTGCTTCTACAACAGAGATGACAGAACCCCCGGTTGATATGAGATCTTCAACCACCACGGTGGACTGTCCCTTGTCAACTCCTCCTTCAATCTGATTGCCCAATCCATATGCTTTGGCTTTGGATCGGACATAGGCTAATGGCTTATCCAAATTTTGTGCAATCCAGGCAGCATGGGGAATACCTGCCGTTGCTGTTCCTGTTATTACATCAACACCCTGCAATTTTTCTTCAATTACATGAACAAAGGCTTTGGATATTTTTTTTCGAATTTCCGGATACCTGAGAGTTAAACGGTTATCACAATAAATAGGTGAATTCCATCCGGATGCCCAGGTGAAGGGGTTATTGGGTCGTAATACAACCGCATCAATTTTTAAAAGGTAGAGAGCTAATTCTCTCGAAAAAGGTTTATCAAATATCATCTTAAATAGTCAATCAAATTAAATTCTTCTGTAATAAGAATAGATTTTGGTAAATGGTAAACATTCCGGGAATACCGGATAAAATAGTTATCTATTCAAGTCATCAATATAATGAATAATTATTAAGTACGTATTATCTATAACGATATTATGGCGATAAAAAAATCAGAGAGGTAATAGTTGGTACATAAGAATTGAACCTTCAAGAAAAATAAGAGCATAAAAACCGGCCATTAAATCATCAGCCAAAATTCCATATTTGCCTTTAATTTCTTCTAATTTATCTATTCCAAGCGGTTTAATAATATCGAAAGCCCTAAACAGAAGAAACCCTGTCAATAAAATGATCAGGTCAGGCAAAAGTGTAAAATGGAAAGCAGTCGCCATAAAGACGACGGTTTGTCCGGCGGCTTCGTCCATAACAAATGATGGGGGATCCTTACCAAATTTACCGACACATTCAGAGGTTGTCCAGAGAGAAAGTATGATGGTAATCAGCAGAAAAAGGGGCAGGCCGTATTGAGGTGAAACCCAATAGAAGAGATAGATGAAGGGAAGTGTAAACAAACTTCCCCAGGTACCCGGTGCACGTGGAAGATATCCGGCCCCAAATAGAGTACCCAGTAAGATTTTAAATTGTCTCATTCTGCAAACTTCTATTTGAACAGTTTACGATTCACAACAAAATATTCAATACCTGAATATAGTGTAATTGCAACCACCAACATCAAAGCCCAATAGAATATATTGGTTAAAAATATTGAGTTTACGATCTCACCAAAAGTTCCTCCAAAAAGAAGCAAAAAACCAAATAGCAGTGCAACATAGAGGAATCCCATCTGAATTGCCGTTTTCACTTTTGCTGTTTTCCGTGTTTCCAAAACGATCCCTTTTCGGCTGCTGAAGACCCGTAGAGAGGTTATAATCACATCCCGTATTACGATTAATGAGATCGCCCACCAGGGAAATTGATCCGGGTCGAGGAATGGGAGGCATACAAAACCGGCAAAAGTGAGAAATTTGTCAGCCAACGGATCTAAAAATACACCAAAATCACTCTCAACATCATAACGACGTGCATAATAACCATCAATTGCATCTGTAACTGCCGCGATTGTAAAAACGACCAGACTAAGACCTCTCCAAATAATATCCTCCTGGATAAACATATAGAGGAATAATGGTGCCATCGCAAGCCTGAAAAAACTTAATATGTTGGGAATTTTATCCAAATTGTTGGGTAACTGCACTCTTTAATTAATAAAATTAAACCGACTGTTTGGATAGACAGGGGTAAATGTTTATTCCAAGTCGGTTTGAAAAATTAATGTATCCTAAACTACGAAATCGGTAGATATTAATGCAGAAAAATTACGACCCCTATTTCTTCTCTCTTTATGATGGGTTTATCAATGTTACGGAAAACAAGTAAATACATCTTCTCGGTTCATGACCAACCAAAGAATTCGATAAGCATGATCCCTTCATTCCCTTTATAATTGATTCAACTTGACTTCGATTCATTTAAGACAGGGATTATGATCATTGATTGATACCATTCTGTATGATCTTCATTATGAAAATGTTTTTTTATCACTTTTGTAAGGATCATTATTTCATGAATGTCTTGTAAAAGCCTATTTTGTGGCAAGATGAAAAAATCGCATATCATATCGATTGGAAATGAATTATTGATTGGTGATACAATCAATACAAATGCAGCCTGGATTGGTAATTTTTTGACTGAATCAGGTTTTTTTGTGGAGCAGATATTTACGATACCCGATTATTATGATCTGATTTTTCACCAAATAGATAAATCTCTTTTGGATGCGGATTTGACGATTGTGACTGGGGGACTGGGCCCCACTCATGATGATATCACAAAAAAAGTAGTGGCAGACCTGTTTGAGTGTGATCTGTTTGAAGACAAAAAAGTACTGAAACATATTGAAAATATTTTTAAAATAAGAGGATTTAATCTGTCACAAACCAATATTGAACAGGCACTTGTACCATCCACTTGTGAGGTATTATTTAATAGCAAAGGTACAGCACCGGGTATGTGGTTTGAGAGAGAGCGTCATTATCTGGCTGTACTGCCGGGAGTGCCACACGAAATGAAAAATCTGATGAAAGAAGAAGTGGTACCCAAATTGACTAATCTTTTTAGCGGTATTGATGTTTGGGCAACCGAATATTTTAAAACAGTGGGAATACCGGAAAGTACTCTGAGTGAGCGAATTGGTAACCTGGATCGATTTCTAAATAATGGAGTAGGAGTAGCCTACCTGCCTGGACCGGGGGGTGTTACTATTCGAATAAGTGCGAGCGGAACCGATAAAAAAAGTGCTGAACTAAAATTAAATCAACTCAGAGAAGTATTGAATGAAGGTATTGGTGATTTTTTATTTGGCAAAGGGAAAGATTTACGTCTGGCTGAAGTTGTTGGAAATCTTTTATCAAAACAAAAATTTACAATTGCGGTAGCAGAGAGCTGTACAGGTGGTTATCTTTCCAGTGAAATTACAGATATTCCGGGCTGTAGCGAATATATGAAAGGCGGGGTTATTGCTTATTCAAATGAATCTAAGACAAACATTCTTGGAGTCGACCCGGAAACCATTCGTAAACACGGCGCTGTAAGTAAACAGACGGCATTACAAATGGCAAAAGGGGTAGCTGAACACTTTGGATCAGACATTGGTGTTTCCACGACAGGAATTGCCGGTCCTGGCGGTGGAACCCCTGAAAAACCGGTTGGATTGGTCTGGATGGGTTTTTGGATTCATGGAAACCATTTTGCGCTTAAGGCACAGTTTACAAAAGACAGAACCATCAATAAGAAGAGGGCATCGATTGTTGTGTTGGAAACCATTCGTAGAGAACTCCTGGAAATCTCTGATTATCCATACGAATTGAAACCCCATTTTCCTTGAGTCGAATTGTATCAATATGGCTGTTTATATTCATATTCCTGCATTGGTTTGATGCATTGGGTTATGACACTAAATTTATGTCTGCCCATCAAATGATGAATAGATCCGTTTCAACAAATAATGCTGCAGATACAACTCATGTAACATTCAGACAGTTACCTGCCATACAATTCAGCGATGGGCTGCCAATGGTAACATCTCCTGACACACTAAACCGGGCTACTCTTACATGGATCGGCTCAATGGATGAATCTGTATCACGTTCCCGGCCGGATACAGTTCATATTTGGACATATCAAAATCCGGCTGACTTTGAACTGGCAGCTTCCGACAGCACGTTAAGGTGGGTACAGTTACTCAATATGTTTGATCGTTTTTACAATGAAAAGGGGACGGTGACCTATCGAATGGGCACAGTCGGAAGGATGGATGGTATTGAACTTCATGCTTTTGAAACTCGTCACCTAACTCTTGAAATGGAAGGTCTGCAACTCAACGATCCCCTGACCGGTGCCGTAAACTGGAACCGTTTACCAGTTCATAAGGTATCAGAAATGGTTGAAGCAGACTATGGCGCAACTTATCGTGCCAGAAGCCGATTAAAAGATCACTATCTGGTTGAGCCGCGTACCTATTTAAATTTTGATGAAAGTAAATATAACCACAGAAGTCTTGAATTTTCTTTTACTCAAAATTTCAGAAATACAACAAATTTGGAGTTATCATTTTGGGACAGACGTGATGGTGGCGGGTATAACCGACAGGATGTTGAGGGGAGACAGGTCGTTGCAAGAATCTATCATCAACTGAATAAAAAATGGCTTTTAAAAAGTGCTTACATCAACAATTCGATGGAGAGACAGGAACCCTTTGGGTATAATATAACAGATCCCGTTTTTTTTGGTTTTAATCGATTTACAGCTTCATCAGTACAGTCAAATGCAGGATCAGATCAAACATCAAGTGATATCTATTTACAGCTTCATCACAGATCAGATGTTAAGTCCGATGTTATGTCAAAATTGGGTTTACATTATCAGACCGATAAATATTCTTTGACAAGTAATGTGGATTCGGTTGCCACACATTTTCAGCGTATTGAGTTATTTGCAAGACATTATGCAGAGTTAATGGGTACTGAGATCAGTGGGACAGCCAGATTCTATTTTCTGAATGAAAAAGTAAATCAAAATCTTATCGAAGATAACTGGATCGGGTCAGAATTGAGTTTAAATATTTCAAAAAGTATGATTCGAAATTTATCAGTAGATGGTGAAGCCGTATTGAAATCACGCAATGATTTTGGGTTATCAGGAGAAGTGTCTGCCAGAGTGCGATTTGAACCGGGGCAGAGAACCCACATCTCTCTTTTTGGCGGTAAGTTATCTCGTGCACCCGATTTACAATCATTATATTGGCAATCAAACCTTTACTCAGGTGATGAATCGTTGATTCAGGAGGAGTCTTTGCTTATGGGAGCGATGGCTGAACTCCCAGTTACAGAAACAGTCGTGTTTGGACTTAGGGGAGACCATCGACTCACAGATAATGCAGTATTTATTGATTCGGATGGACAATTTACACTAATAGACCCATATTCGATGACCAGCGGTACGGGGTGGGTTGCTCATAACTCCAGGCGATTTGAGGGTGAAATTTCTGCAACCTATAAGACATTTTCATCTACAGGAGCAAATCAGGTTAACCGCACTCTTTCTGCTGCCGGAGAGCGTATTTGGGTAAAGGGAAATATTTACTGGAAAAATTATCTATTCAATAGTGCTACATTTGTAAAAGCAGGTCTCTCAGGAGTATATTCACCCAACCCGTTTAGGACGGCCGAATTCATGACACCATTGAACCGTTGGCAACACGGAACAAATGAGTTTGTGAATCCGTCCTATTACCGCGTAGATTTAGATATATCGGCACGGATTAGATGGTTTATGGTGTTAATAAAATGGGAAAATATTTTTGATCGTGTACAGCAACTGGGCTACTTTGAATCGGTAGGATACCCGATGCCTGAACGGCGTTTCAGATTTGGAATACGTGTGCTTTTTACAAATTAATTTGAATGAAAGGATAATCAGATGAGTGCAGGATATGTTATAAGAGAAGGGTTTGCAGGGCTTGGAAGAGCCAAACTGGCCGCATTTACATCCATTTTTTCGCTTTTTATTGCGGTACTTCTGATTGGAATCTTATTCAGAATCGGGTACAACGCTTACGAAGTTTCTCAGATGATTCGGCAACAAGTAGAAGTGGAAGTTTTTTTGGATGATATCAATGAATCTACAACCCGTCAACTTGAGAATACTTTGGCCTCAAAACCGGAGGTAGAGGGTCTTACCTATATTTCAAGTGATAGTGCATCCAAAATTTTTCAACATGAATTTGGATTGGGCGCTGAATCGATTGCTGATTTGGATTTTCTGCCGGCTTCATTTCGAATGGTGATGTCTGAAAACTATAATGTTGCTCAGATTGATTCGCTGGTTCAAGAAATCAAAACCTATTCCGGCGTAGATGAAGTACGATTTAATATGGCACTTTTGCAGGCAATTGAATCCAGAACCGAAACACTGTTGCTTTCAGGTGGAGGACTGGGATCATTTATCCTTCTGGTTGCAATGATTCTTGTTTTCAATACAATCCGTCTGACGATATACGCAAAACGGGATCTGATCCGCGCAATGAAACTGGTAGGAGCCACCAATGCATTTATTCGAAGCCCCTTTTTAATTGAAGGAATTTTGCAGGGAATCATTGCCGGAAGTGCAGCTTCATTCGTAGTGTATGGGGTGTTTGAGTGGTTGGTTCCTTATTTTTTACCGCAGATCGGAATCCTTTCATGGCCATTTGGCAGATGGTATTTTTTGGTATTGGGCATCATTATTCTGGCAATCATGATGGGCTGGTTGGGTAGCCGATGGGCTGCAGTGAAATTTATCAGGGATACAAATGTCTATTCTCAGTAATGCTAATCTTCTTGCTCTTTTACCGTTTTAATTTTATCACCGCTCTCCTTTCTTCGTGAGCAAGATTCGATGTCATTACAAGTTCCAAACAGATGAAGCGAATGGCCATCAACGTTAAAGTTGTGAATTTTCTCCATCAGTTTTTGGATTTCCAAAATTCTGGGATCACAAAACTCTATCACAGCCCCGCACTCTTTACAGATCATATGATCGTGTTGCTGATAGGCATATGAACGTTCATAATAGTACTGATTTTTTCCAAACTGTTGGCGTTGTACCAATCCGCATTGAACCAATAGATCGAGTGTGTTATACACCGTTGCTCTTGAAACCCGAGTACCCGCATTCTTCATATTGAAGAAGATATCATCTGCATCAAAATGACCATCCGATCGATAAATCTCTTCCAATACCATAAAACGCTCCGGTGTTTGCCGTTGCTTTCTCTCTTTCAGATAAGTGCTGAATAACTCTTTAACCAATTGGATTGTCTCTTCACTCGCTTGGTGTGCCATGCTCTTTTAAGTATAATTTAAAGTGTTGATAATAATACCGGACTTGTCCGTTTGGTTGATATCAGGTATGGTATGGAATCAGAGCGATATATACTCAATTTATAACGTTTTTACAGTATCCTTCTTATAAAAAACTTATCAGTACTTTCTGAATTACCTATTAAAATTCCGCTTTTCTATTATCTTATGAATGCCTCGTAAATATAAAAAAGAAAATTTATGCCAACTATTGTTGCCTTTGAGACCCTGACAGATCTTTATATCAATCTGGTCAAAAAATACAAAAATTCTGAAAAAACAGCATTTTCATTTAAACCGACTCCGGAATCTAACTATAAATCGATATCCTGGGATACGGTAAAGGAGGATGTAACTGCGATTGCGAGCTTTTTGTTAGAGCAAAAAATTGAAAAGGGTGAACGAATTGCTATCCTGAGTGAAAACCGCTATGAATGGGCAGTTGTAGATCTGGCTATTCAGATGATAGGAGCTGTTAATGTATCACTATATGCGACTTTACCAACCGGACAGTGCGAATATATTATACAGGATTCCGGAGCCAAGATCTTTTTTGTATCAACGGGTATTCAACTTAAAAAAGCTGTAGAACTGTTTGATAATTGCCCTGAATTAATATCAGTAATCGCATTTGATGAACCGAAAGTCAGCAAGTACAAAAAAGGGTATGTGAAACTGTTTGATACAATCTGTGCAGCAGGTTTGAAGGTAGAGCATAAACAGGCTAAAGAGCTTAAGAAAAGGTCAATGGCCACAAGACCGGAGGACGTGTCTACATTGATCTATACATCCGGGACCACCGGCAAACCTAAAGGGGCAATGCTTACTCACCGAAATATTGTGAGTAATGTGAAAGCTGCACACGCTGCAATTAATATCGGTGAACAGGATCGTTGTCTTTCATTCCTTCCGCTGTGTCACTCATTTGAAAGAACGGGAGGATATTACGCGATGATGGCCGGTGGAGCTGAGATCTATTATGCTGAGAGTGTAGATACGGTAGCAAAAAATATGACAGAGGCACATCCAACCATCGTAGTGAGTGTGCCCCGGTTGTTTGAAAAAATTTACAATCTTGTTGTGAAAAATGTTCAAAATGGAAGTTTTGTACAGCAGGCTATTTTTAGTTGGGCACTGGATGTAGGCGAGAGCTACTGGAAAGGGAAAAGAGGGTTGACAGCCCTGCAAAAACCGATTGCCGATAAACTGGTATTTGATAAATTGAAAGCCAAAACCGGTGGAAGAATCCGTTTTTTTGTATCCGGTGGTGCCGCTTTACCGGCCGATATCGGAACATTTTTTATGTCAGCCGGACTCAATATTCTGGAGGGATATGGCCTTACAGAAACATCTCCGGTTATGTGTTGTAATCGTTTGAATGATGAAAAGATGGGGACTGTAGGGAAAGTTTTAGATGGTGTAACGGTTGCCATTCAAGACCTGAAAGACAGTACAATTATTACAGAAATCAGTGGTGAAAGTTATCCAACGGATATAACATGTAAAGAGGGCGAAATTTTGAACAGGGGACCCAATACCATGTTGGGATATTGGGGAGATGAAGAGGCAACCAAGGAGATGATTGATGAAAATGGGTGGCTGCACACAGGTGATGTAGGCCGTTTTGTGAACGGCCGGCTTAAAATTACAGATCGTATCAAACATATGATTGTGAATGCGGGGGGTAAAAATATCTATCCGGGTCCGATTGAAGATCTGTTTAAGACCAGCCCCTGGATAGATCAGATCGTTGTTATTGGGGAGAAACGCAGTTTCATGGCGGCACTTATTGTTCCCGACTATGAGGCTTTGGAGAAGTTTGCGCATCAGAATGACATTCAATATCAACTTTTGGAAGAACTTCTAAAGGATGAATCTGTACAAAACATATTCGGCAAAGAGGTAAGATCTTTTTCAAAAGAGCTCGCATCACACGAAAAGATCCGGGATTTTAGATTGTTGGTGAACGAGTTTACGGTTGAATCGGGTGAACTGACACCAACATTAAAAGTAAAAAGACGTGTGATTGAAGATAAGTTCAGTGACCTAATCAAAGATATTTTTGAAAATGACCAGTACTGAACCTTAGATTCCAAATCTTTTATTCCCTTTTTTTTCTTGCATCAATAAATGATTTGATACCGGCAATCAAAAAAGTAATACATAGAAGTGCCATAATCGCTTGTCCAATGGCTGCATGAAATCTCTCCGGTTCGGTGCCTGAAAAAATCAGCCCCAGTATTGCAATGAGGCCTCCAAAAGATCCTCCCAACCCCAATATTGATAACAACAGCGCAGCATGCATTGCGTGTTTCCTCATGGATTCACTTCTTATAGCAAGCATCCCAAGTCCACCAAATACGACTCCGAAAAATGCAGGGATTAACGCTGTAATACTCACAGCTGAGGTGGCTATATATGATATTGCACCTAATAAGATTAATAAAATTCCAATATTAATTGAGAGTTTAGGCATGTCTGTATGATTTGAATTGAATTGATCTGTTTTCGTTTTAATGAATTCGATCAGTTACATGATCGTTTATATTAAAAATCATGATGTTGGTACATTCGTCATTCGATCCAGTATATTGCCTAATTTCTCTACAAATAGAAGAACATCTTCTTTGGTATTCTGTTTGCCAAAACTGATTCTGACGCTTGATTTTGCAATCGGATCAGGAATTTCAATTCCTTTTAGTACATGTGACGGTTCCATGGCACCGGATGTGCAAGCCGAACCGTTGGATACACAGATTCCTTCGATATCCAGATTCAGCAGTAACATTTCACCATCCAAACCGGAATTCAGGTCTGTTGGGAAACCCAAATTTATTATATGCGGTACCCCACCTTGATTCGGACCATTGATTAGGTAACGATCTTTTAACGATTGATTAAGTTCTTTGATCACTGTTTCTCTTAACATCTTAAAATGGTCCAGATGTTTGTCCATCTCATTAACAGCGAATTCCAAAGCAGTTGATAGTCCGACAATACCTGCAACATTTGAGGTGCCTCCCCGCCGCCGTCTCTCTTGAGAACCTCCTTGTAACCAAGGAATCCATGGAGTGCCGTTCTTCACATAAAGTACGCCAATTCCTTTTGGCCCGTATATTTTGTGAG
>JBBDJK010000019.1:0-8255 GCA_040879905.1 Balneolaceae bacterium
TGTACCTGGGAAGGGACTCGAACCCTTACGATATCGCTATCACCGGATTTTGAGTCCGGCGCGTCTACCAATTCCGCCACCCAGGCAAATTGTTTAGAGCAACAAATATAAGAAGCAGGTTCCTTAATAAAAATGATTATTGATTCAATTTTTATTAAATCGAAATATTATTTTTGAAGTCATAAATTATTTTTCGGTTCCCATTCAACCATTTCACTACCTTCTGAACTGTAAACCCACAATCGCAGCGTCAATTCCTAAACCATGAAAACAAATTTCCTAAACCTGACTGTTCCGCTAATTCTATTCCTCTTTCTATTTTCTTGCACAACAGAGGAACACACTGACTGGCAACTGGGGCCTTTTGTAAAGTATGACAACAACCCGATCATCACACCCCAAGGGGATACATGGGAGGCGAAAGATGTGTTCAATCCGGCTGCATTTTCGGATGGTGAGCAGGTTTATATGCTCTACAGGGCGGAGGATTCTACAGGTGTAGGGATCTGGAACGGAACATCGCGAATCGGGTTGGGAATCAGCAGTGACGGGTTCAACTTTGACCGTCATCCGGACCCTATCTACGAGCCGGTAGCTGAATGGGAACTGCCGGGCGGTGCAGAAGACCCGCGTATTGTTAAAATTGATGATACCTACTGGTTAACATACACGGCTTATGATGGTGAAACGGCCCGGCAGGCGTTAGCCTCTTCCAAGGATCTGTTCAATTGGGAACGACACGGACTGATATTCCCGGAACTCGGGTGGACCAAAGCGGGTGCCATCGTTCCGGAGATGATCAACGGCCGTTATTGGATGTATTTCGGAGATACCCATATCTGGGCGGCCTGGTCAGATGACCTGATTAACTGGACACCGATCGAAGAGCCGGTCATGAGCCCGAGGGAAGGGATGTTCGACAGCGGACTGATTGAACCGGGGCCAACCCCTTTGATTACCGATCATGGAATCTTACTTCTTTATAATTCAGCAGATGACGATTTGGTCTACCGAACCGGTCAGGCGCTGTTCGATATCAATGATCCGACAAGGCTGCTGGAGAGATCGGATGATTTCTTTATGGAGCCTGATTATGAACTTGAAGTAGACGGGCAGATTCCGAATGTCGTTTTTATAGAAGGACTGGCAAAACTGGGGGATACGTGGTTTCTCTATTTTGGAATGGGGGATTCAGGAATCGGTGTTGCCACCTATCAGGAGTGATGACATTAAATAGAGAAAGAATAGAAGACAACGGATTCACTCCTTGTTTAAATAGGATTCAACCAATTTCTTTTTTCTGACTTTCAAAGTGGTTGTTTTAGGCAGTTGATCGATTCGTATAAACTCTTTGGGAATTTTATAACCTCTGAGTTTAGACTTAAGATCCATACGGATTGCATCTACATCCGGATCATTCTCAGCATTGGCAACGATAAATGCGACGATCCGCTGGCCCCATTTTTTATCCGGGATACCTACAACTGCCGATTCTTTGATCGATTCATATTTATCGAGAATACTCTCAATTTCAATCGGGTTCACATTTTCACCGCCGGTGATAATCAGGTCAGTTCTACGGTTTTCAATAAACAGGTGTCCTTTCCGGTTTAAGTGGCCAAAGTCTCCGGTATTGAACCATCCATCGCTGTCAAAAGATCTGTCTGAATGAACTTTATCCAGATAACCCCGGAATACCTGAGGGCCTCGTAACCAGATCAGGCCTGATTCATTATATTGCAGCTTCGTGCCATTTTCGCTGCGTATTTCGACCTCATTGGGTTTAAAAACAGGGCCTACGCTGGTTTTTGGGATATACGTGCCACCACTTCGAAGCATCGGGTTTGCAGCAATCTGTGCGCAGGTTTCAGTCATGCCATAACTGGTTACAATTGGGATACCGCGTGTAATGGCGCGATCAATCAGATCCTGACTGATAGGCCCGCCTCCCAACAATACCCCTTTAAAACCAAACTGGACTCTGAAAAAAGAGTCTTCCAATAGCTGTGTTAACATCGTCGGTACCATGGAAGCGGCTTCAAACGATCTGTTTTCATTTAACAGAGTCCGGATTTGATCCGGGTCAAATTCATCAACAGTATAAATAGCGGATTGGTAAATGAGTGATCTGTAGATCACATTGATACCGCCAACATGGTTGAGTGGAAGACACAATAACCAATATTTGTTCTTTCCCGGCTTGATATTCGTGGATGATGCGTTTGCAGCCGCAAATACCTGATCAAAATAGACCGGCACAATTTTGGAAGAGCCGGTCGAACCGGATGTGTGGAAATATCCTG
This sequence comes from Balneolaceae bacterium, assembly GCA_040879905.1. Lineage (GTDB taxonomy): Bacteria > Bacteroidota > Rhodothermia > Balneolales > Balneolaceae > Rhodohalobacter. The sequence continues at coordinate 2,304 of JBBDJK010000019.1, forward strand.
CGATCGATCCATATTGTGGATATTCATGATCACTTGAGGGCCGTTGAGCAGGAATGTTAATATGTTGCTTGTTAATGTGAAGGTTTGGGATATTTGCCAATAAATTCGAATGAAACCCACCTCCCTTAAAACAGGCACATGGTTTTAAAAAGTTCAGAATCTGGCCAATATCATCATTCACAGACTTAGGATGAAGGATAATAAGCGGCAGGTTCATCAAAAAGGAGGCTGAGATCAGGAAGATGAGTTCATCAGAATGATCAGCAACAATCAGAATCGGATTTTTGTCCGATGGGGTGATATCTCTTTGAGCCAATTCCTTTTGAAGCCAGTTTGTAAAACCGTAGAGGTGACGATATTTATACGTTTTGTATTTACTCGTCAGAAATATATGATCGTCGTGGATTGAGCTTTTCTCTTTATTTACAGACTTAGGGTCAAACATACGTTCCGTTACAGTTGTGTAAGCAGGGACTGATCGATCTGATTGAATCGTATTGGGAATAGAGCGCTCTCATCAATGGATATCACACCATTTCGAATACGAAGGTCGGGCAATAAGTCCTTTGCAAATAGTTTACCGGTATTTAAGCCGTGGGCAATTGTCGGGTCACCAATCATTGAGGCGATCAGGACAAGGGCGTAACGAGCAACTGCAGATTCCAGCAGACTCGTAACCACGACTCTACGACTCCTACTGCGATCTGCAGATAATGTTTCAACTAAATCAAAAATGGTTCCAAACAACATGGGTTTGATAATAAGATACGTATCCGGGTCATATTGGTAGAGATGATCAAGGTGAATAAAACCTTCGATTGATTCATCCAGTGCGATAGGTGATTTAATGAGTCCTTTGATTTTATTCAAATCCGTTTCAAATTCGGGCAGGGGGGAAGGTTCTTCAACATACTCGATCGAATTATTCTCAAAACGGATATTAAAATCGTTGATCATCTCATCAGACCAAGACTGATTGGCATCCAGTCGAAAGACGATATTCCTGTGATTTATTTTAAATTCAGCAAGTATTTCAGCGAGTTCGAGGGTTGGTTCAGGAGTTTTAATTTTGATCGTAGTGAAGCCGTTTTGAATCGAGTTCAGGATCTCCGATTTGATTTTCTCCGGTTCCTGATTACTGATAATATCATTGATTTGAACCGTTTCAGAAGGAGCGCATTTCAGAATTTCATAGGGATGTGATTGAAGGCGTAAAGATTTTAACTGTAAACCCAGCCAACTCAAGCCAAAACGAACAGAGGGGAGGGGTGTCAGTTCATTGATAAAATCATTCAATTCATCTTTTTCAAATTCCCGATCCAGAAATGATTCAATCCTCTGCTGATGATCCTTCAATGTTTTAGCGGCCTCGTCAGAAGATTCTTTGGAAAATCCGGGTAGAGGTGCAATCTCTGTTATGGATTCATGTTTGGCATTCTGATAATGAACAATGAAACCATGTCTCTCTGAATATTCATGAACAGCTGTTTTTAGTACGGTTTTGAATGGCAGTTGATATTCATAGGTTGTGATCATGATTTACATAAATATAATTCCAATTGAGAAGAGTAACCCATATAGTACCATAAACTGAGCTGTATGCTCAAGAGTTCGGTTTAAAGTTCTTTTATTATCATGATTCCATATCTGATGATTTAAGTAAACACCCATTGGAATAGAAAGCAAGGGGAGAAGGATAATCAATCCTGATTCGGCAAAGATACTGAGTAAAACAGGAATGATATAGGATAGAAGCAGTAACAGAAGATACTCCAATTTAAGAGCGGTTTCCCCAAAAAGAACACCCACTGTTCTTTTTCCCGTTATCCTATCCTGTTCAATATCCCTTAGATTATTGACCACCAATATGTTAACCGAAAGCGCCCCAACCGGCAGTGAAATGATCAGAGAGATAAAATTCCATTCAAGGGCATTCACATAAAAAGTTCCTGTGACGGCAATGATTCCAAAAAACAGAAAGACAAACAGGTCTCCTAAACCATTATAACCAAGCGGATACGGACCCCCTGTATACAGCAACCCAAAAAGAATCGATAGAAGACCGATTCCGAGAATCACCCATCCGCCAATCCAAATCAGATAGAGGCCAAACAGAAAAGCAAGAAGCATTGTAAGAAGGGTTGCACGGAACATGGATTCAGGAGTAATAAGTCCTGCGGAAGTAGCACGGGTAAATCCAATTCGATCGGGTGTATCAGCACCTTTTATAAAATCATAATAATCGTTGGCAAAATTGGTGCCGATCTGGATTAAAAAGGCACAGTTCAAGGCCACAACAGAGGTGTCCCATCGGAAGAGTCCGTAATTAAAAGCCAATGCACAACCGGCAAGAACCGGAACCAATGCTGCAGCCAGTGTTTGTGGCCTGGCCGCGCTCAGCCAGATCAGAAAAGTGTTCTTTTTCAAAAAAAGGGTACCTATTCTTTTGTGGATAATTTTTGATAGAAAATATACTGAATATAGGTGTGCTTAAAAATTTTAGGTGAAGTCCGTTATTATTTAATCAAAATTAAATTTATTAAATATAGAAGCGCTTTCATATTAATAAAAATGTCTAATATTCAATTAATCAATCTTTAGTTAATCGTTAATAAATATTTGCTTAAAAAACTTTTATATCAACCTGATGCTCTATATCTTGTCAGGAGTTTTTTGACATTCGATATGAATTTCTAAACAAAATTTTTCAACTACTAATAGATAGATTAAAATGCCGCAAACAATTCGACGATATGACGCTTTAGCAGCTGCAAAAAGCTGGACCCCAATGAACAATGGCCATGCTGAAATGGACATTACCGAAATATTCGGGGAAAATACATTAACGATCGAAAATCTGAAAGCACGTCTGCCCAAGACGGTTTGGTCAGATATGAAAAAAACCATTACGGAGGCACAACCGCTTAATTCCAAAGTTGCAGATGTTGTTGCATTGGCTATTAAAGAGTGGGCGATTGAAAAAGGTGCCACTCATTTTACCCACTGGTTTCAGCCATTGACCGGTGCTACAGCAGAAAAACACGACAGTTTTATCACACCAAATCAGGGTGGGGGAGCTGTATCTGAATTTTCCGGAAAGGATCTGATTCAGGGTGAACCGGATGCGTCCAGTTTTCCGAGTGGTGGGCTAAGGCCTACTTTTGAAGCCAGAGGTTATACGGCATGGGATCCTACATCTCCTGTTTTCTTGATGGAGAATCAAAATGGGAAGTATCTCTGTATACCAACCGCATTTGCATCTTGGAAAGGTGAAGCACTGGATCATAAAACACCACTGCTGCGTTCTATAGATGCATTGAACAAACAGGCTAAAAGAGCTTTAAAACTGTTTGGAGTTGAATCTAAGCGTGTAATGTCTACGGTTGGTGCAGAACAGGAGTATTTTTTAATTGATCAGGAGTTTTTCTACCGAAGGCCCGATTTGATGACATCCGGCCGGACATTGGTGGGTTCTAAACCACCACGGGGTCAGGAGTTGGATGATCACTATTTTGGATCTATACCGGATAGAGTACTCTCCTTTATGCTTCATGCAGAGCGTGAACTCTACCGGGTCGGTATTCCGGTAAAAACACGTCACAATGAAGTTGCACCCGGACAGTTTGAAATAGCACCTATTTTTGAAAATAGTAATATTGCAGCCGATCATCAGCAGTTGATGATGATTATTCTTAAGAAAACGGCAAAAATTTACGGGTTTGAGTGCCTGCTGCATGAAAAACCATTTGATGGATTAAATGGCAGTGGTAAACATTTGAACTGGTCGTTAAGTACAAAAGAGGGGATGAACCTGTTGGAACCGGGTGAGAGTCCGCACGAAAACATGCAGTTCTTATTCTTCTTCACGGCTGTGTTAAGAGCGGTATACAAACACCAGGATCTGCTGAGAGTTTCAATCGCGCATGCAGGCAATGACCATCGTCTGGGTGCAAATGAAGCGCCACCGGCTATTATCTCTGCCTATATTGGTGAACAGTTGGAAGACATCATCAAACAACTTTTGAATGGCGGATTGAAAAATTCAATCAAAAGCGGACTTTTGGGCCTCGGTACATCTGTTCTGCCAGAAATACCAAAACATGCCGGTGACCGAAACCGTACTTCACCTTTTGCATTTACAGGGAATAAGTTTGAATTCAGAGCGGTAGGATCAAGCCAGTCCATTTCATTCCCAACTGTTGTATTGAATACGATTGTAGCTGAAGCACTGGATGATTTCTGTACAACCTTAGAGAAAAATGTTGAGAAAAAAGGATTTGAGGTCGCACTTAAAGACCTGTTGGTATCCACGCTGAAAGAGGCGCGAAATATCGTGTTTAATGGTGATGGTTATTCGGAGGAATGGCAAAAAGAAGCTGCCAAACGAGGATTGCTAAATCTGAAAACGACACCGGACGCCCTTCCATATCTTGTTAATGACAAAAATGTCAAGCTGTTTGAGAAATATAGAGTGTTGAGTGCAAAAGAGGTTCATTCACGGCTTGAAATATGGTTTGAACAGTACCTGACAACAATTACCATTGAGGTGGATACGACAGAAGCCATAGCGAAAACAATGGTCTATCCGGCAGCCATAAGATATATTAATGAACTGGCATCAGCCGTAAAAGAGACCAAATCACTTGGAATCAAAAACAGCGGATCTACCAACATGCTGAACACCGTGAACAGTGCGCTGAATGATTTAGGAAGCGCGCTGGATGAATTGGCTAAAGTTCAAAGTAAACTTAAAGCTGAGGAGCTTCCGGACAAGTGTGTTGAATATAAAGACAAGGTACTTCCGGTTGTGACAAAAGTGCGGGATGCTGTTGACTTTTTAGAGCGATACACAGCCGATGATTATTGGCCATTGCCGATATATCGTGAGATGCTGTTTGTAAAGTAGTTCTTTTTTTAAACCAAACATCTTCACATTTTAAAACAACGCAAAAAGGCATCTTCAAAAAAGATGCCTTTTTCATTTTCTGTAACCGGAATGGTTTAGTATCCCGGGTTGGTCAGAATTATGTTCCAACCCGATTTCTCAAAGGGATAACCATGGAAAACGTTTGAAATCGGGTTTTCGCTTCTCCAGGAATGCATTTCTACCTTCTTCCGCCTCTTCAGTCATATAGGCCAGCCGCGTGGCTTCACCTGAAAATACCTGTTGGCCTACCATCCCATCGTCAACCAGATTAAACGCAAATTTGATCATGCGGATAGCTGTCGGGCTTTTTTCCATAATCTCTTTTGCCCACTGAAAAGCCGTCTCTTCCAGTTCATTATGAGGCACAACAGCATTCACCATACCCATTTCATAAGCTTCCTGAGCGGAATAATTTCTTCCCAGGAAAAATATTTCCCTGGCTCGTTTTTGGCCAATCTGTCTGGCAAGAAGGGCGGAACCGAATCCACCATCAAAACTTGCCACATCCGCATCGGTCTGTTTAAAAATAGCATGTTCTTGACTCGCTAAAGTGAGATCACAAACCACATGAAGGCTATGTCCGCCTCCAACAGCCCAGCCCGGCACAACGCAGATCACCACTTTACTCATGAATCGTATGATTCGCTGAATATCAAGCACATTGAGCCGTTGGACACCATCTCCACCTTCATACCCTTTGGCCCCTCTTACTTTTTGATCACCACCCGAACAAAACGCATAACCCCCATCTTTTGCGGGGCCTTCCCCTGTAAGAAGTATCACTCCGACAGAGGTGTCTTCACGCGCATCGATCAATGCTTCTTCCAATTCAAAAAGGGTTTTCGGGCGGAACGCATTACGCACTTCCGGGCGATTGAACGCAATTCGTGCAACACCCTCTCTTTTTTTGTAAGTAATATCTTCAAACGATTTAACAGGTTTCCAATCAGACATAAATTCAGTCTTTTAAGTTTTTGATATGATGTTCAATTCCTAAAACGAATATAATGGATTTCGTAATTAAC
>JBBDJK010000020.1:0-1481 GCA_040879905.1 Balneolaceae bacterium
CTGAACCATTCACCATTGACAAGTAAAATATCAGAACCCGGGCAACTCTCCCCAACTTCTTTAATGTGCTTCTCTTTAAAGGGGTAGGGTTCACTGCTCAGAAGTATCACATCCGGTTTTTTTAGCGAGATCTCATGAAGGGTTGTTTTGGGATAACGGGTTTGGCCTGAAAATACATTATCCAGATGGAAGTGATTCAATACAGAGTGGATATAGGTGTCGTGCCCGACACTCATCCAGGGATCTCTCCAGATCAGATAAGCGGCTGTTTTTGGGGGATACGTTTCAGTTTTAGCCATCTCCTCTTGAATCTTTTGAATGAGATTTTTTGCTTTTGCCTCAACACTCAAAGTCCGGCCAATATCATGAATTACAAAAAGAGCCTCTTCAATGGTACTTACCTCCGTAACCATCACATTAAATCCATCTTCCTCAAGCTGTTCGATATCTTCTTTTCGATTCTCTTCCCGGTTGGCGATAATCAGATCCGGATTTAATGTCTGAATTTTTTCCAGATTCGGGTTTTTGGTCCCTCCCACAATGGGTATATCATCAACCGACTCTTTAGGTTGAATACAGAACCGTGTTCGGCCAACGACACGTTCGCCCAATCCGAGGTTAAACAGCAACTCGGTGAGGGAAGGAACGAGACTGACGATTTTATTTGGGGTCATAACGACACGTTTTTAAGCATCTCCACAAAGATATGAACTGTATCATATCTGTCCTAAACATTTTGCTCAGATCCGCCGGATGGCAGATAACATGAATCGCCTCCGACACATCTGTCGGGAGGATAGTACGAATTTCAGGTGACCCCGAATGGGGTCAAATAACAGAGACATCCAGCCATGCGAGATTTTTAATCAATTAGTAATTTGTGTTACGTGCCATGCCACAACCCGCCATTCACCGTTACGCTTAACGAATGTACCGGTATTATAAAAATGCATCACATCCACATTTCGTGCTTCATGTGACCGGGGAACTTCAGCAATCAATCGAAATGCAACAACAGCAGTGTCTTCTCCATATTGATTGATCTGAATCTGATCTCCGCTATAATTTGTGACAGGTTCATTGGGATCCGGATCTTCCATGCTTAATCCATTGAGAATATCCGATTTACCAATCCGCTCGGCAGCAGCACTGGTATATATCAGGTCGTCCGCCCAAAAACGGTTATGCATTTCAAAATCATTTACAGATGCGGCTGAAAGAAATTCATGAAGGAGTGACTCAATGATTTCAGCTTCGTCTTGATCTTGTGCAGTTATATGCAGAGGAATCAGCAGAACTAAAAAAAGGAGAAGCAAGATAGATTTCATAATGGTTTCATTAAATTTAGAAAATTTAAGTGTATTAAGTTCCCCGGATAGTTAAAAATTGAGAGAAAGTATGCTCAGAATAATAGATGTTTTACTCAGATGAAACAATTGACTGCATTCAAACTTCTTTGTAAAATTAAAAAAGCATTGATT
>JBBDJK010000021.1:0-7927 GCA_040879905.1 Balneolaceae bacterium
ACATGGGGTGATGCTTATGGTCATATGATGGTTGCAATTGGAAGGGCAGATATCATGATAGACGCCGTTTTAAGTGTATGGGATGCTGCTGCATTGATGCCTATCATAAATGAGGCCGGCGGATCATATTCTGATTTACAAGGTATGAACACCATACAAACCGGAAATGCGATATCTACAAACAAAGTTTTAAAAAATGAAATTGTTCAACTATTTGAAAAATATGACTTTTAGATCTATGATGAGAATCTTTATTACAATACTGTTATTACTACAATCGGCCGGTGTGGTTTATGCACAAAATTGGGATTTTGAAAAGTATCCTAAAAGAGATATTGAATTGATTCACCTGGATGGCGACATACGAATTTCAATGAATGGTACTATTGATGGTGATGTGCTTTATAATGCGAGGGTTTTAAATGCTGAAACCGACAGTTTAATCTTACACGTATCGGGCATCAATGTTCTCGAAGTTGAGCTCAATGAAGAAACTGCAGATTTTCGCATAGATGATAATCTGCTGATTATTTTTTCTGAAAACGGACTATCCAGAGATGACATTATACAAATAAGGGTATTATATGATTCAACACCCCGGTTTGGCCTGCACTTGAATGAATTGGGTACGATTTGGACTTCTTTGCTTCCTAAAACGGTTCAGCATTGGTTGCCTGTTTATGATCATCCAAGGAGTCTATTTACAACTGAACTGGTATTTACATACCCATCTGAATATCAGATTTTAGCAAATGGAAGAAAAGGAAACACGGAGTTGGTTAGTGTTGATGAAGCGACTACCTCCTTTGTCTCGAACATTCCTGTTCCGGCCACAGGTTTGGCTTTTGTATTGGGGCGTTTAGATTACTCATTGTCAACAACAGGATCCGGTCAGAACGGTTCAATAATCGCCGGCTTTGAAAGACGGTCAGATCCTCAAATTTATCTCCATTCTGAAATAGAAGATCCAAACCTGATGAATTATCTCAATTCGGCAGTCGGTGCCTACAGATCAGCGATTGAATATTTTGGAGACCGTTTTCCTTATCGAGACTTAAATATTGTCGTTCTGAATGATGATTTCGGTGAGATTAAACAATACGGTGCAGGCATCATCTTTGTTTATCGAGACAGAGGGTATCCGGAACAACAAATTCAGAGAGGTGTGATTGCACAATGGGCAGGTACAAAACTCAGAGAAGAAGAGTGGTTAGATGCAGAGGTAATTATTTTACTTCAAGCACTTGCAATCGATGAGTTATTTGATTTTAACTTCTCTACGGAGAGAGCAGAGGGCCCATTTAGTTCATTATCAGATTATGAGGTGTATAAGTGGATAAATGGTCTGAATGACAACAGAATTTTATCATTTCTTAACCAACTGGAAGTCATTGAACATGAACTTTACAGTGAAAGTAATTCTGTTATTGGATGGGTAGAATTAGCAGAAAGAATATATGCTGAAACCGGACAACCCTTTTTTGATGGTATCATTGTAGGACCTGTTGAACCGGAAGTAGAGCAAGAGTATTTCTATACGGTGAGGGTTGATTGGTTGGAAGCGGAAAACCGGCTGGAGATATATTTTGAAGCTATTGGTGACGCGGTGGATGAGCTTGTGTCCGTTCAAGTTGAAGAGGTCACATTTTCAGAGAGCAAAAGCCATGAAATTACATTTACAGGTGAAAGTGATGGTGTGGCGTTGAATATATCACCGTCAGTGGAGTATGTTAAATTGATGATAGAAGATCGTCAGGACATTCAATTGAGTGTGGATATGCCATTTATGTTTTGGATCTCTCAGTTGCGTGATGATGAGGATAAAGACGAAAGAGTGGAAGCGGCACGAGCTTTGTCACAAATAAGTGGAAATCCGGATCTGCAATTGGCATTAAATGATATACTTCAAACAGAAACCAATCCGGGAGTATTTGCTGAAATACTAAGAGCCATGTCCGGTTTAACAAAAGGTGCATCGGGTACTGATGAGCGATTCATCCAATATTCTTCAGACCAACAACACCCATTGGTGCAGATCGCATCTGTTGAGGCACTGGCTTATTTTATCAATGATGAACGGGTAATTAACCGATTGAGAAATATAATCATTGAGTCAAATAATAGTGAAATCAGAAGTGTAGCCATACGGTCTTTGGCTGAAGTGACCGATTCAGAACGATTCAGTTCCATTGTACAGAATTTGATAACCAGAGATCAACTGGTCAATCAGGTACCTTTTTTGTTGCAGCTAATGGCAGAAAAAGGTGAGGAAGAAAAAGCTGTTGAACTTGCTTCTACATTTGTTGCAAAGGAATTCCCATACTCTGTTCGTAAAAAATCTCTTGAGTTAATGCTGGAGTATGATGAATCTCCAGCTAACTGGATGAACCGATTACCGGTTTTATTGAGCGATCGACATCCAAAATTTCGAATAATTACTGCGAAAGCATTGGATAAGCTGAATGAACAACAAAGAATTCAGATTGTTGAACAATTTATTGATGATGAGTTTGATCCAAGGGTGAGACTACAGTTGGAACGCTGATCTAATGTTCTAATATTTATGGCAATTTTTTTATTGAGTCAGATGAATTGATTTGAATCAATTAAAATAGAATCCATGAATGACTGAATGAACTCTTTTATTAAGTTATTTTGACCCGTTAAAAATAGTGAATTATATCCTATATTCGGATCGGTTTATTCACTTATGAGACCATCCTCAAGACTGTTTGATCCATTTAAAAAGATCTTTATAACTTGCTGTGCTTCCGTAGCTTAGTATACCTACTTTATAAATTTTAGAGCTTAACCACATCGTTGCTGCAAAGGTTAGAATCATCAAAATAATGGCCAGAGAAATTTGCCAGAATGGCACTTCTGTTATTGCAATACGGGTGATCATCAGAATGGGAGAGAAAAAGGGTACAATGGAACTTACAATGGATAGAATACTATCGGGATTTCTCCATGTATGGAACATAATAAAGTAAGCTATGAAGATAGGAGCACCGACCGGCATCATCAATTGTTGTGTATCTGTTTCAGAATCAGCTGCAGAACCAATTGCGGCGAAAAGTGAACTGTAAAGAAGATATCCAAGTATAAAAAATATGATAAAATAGACGATCAATGATGGCTCTAATGAGGGCAGGTCTAAAAAGGAAGGGAGTTGTTCTTCCGCTTCGGTCATTTCACCACCTATTTGTACAGAGGGGTCCATCAGAGAGAGTGCGATGGGTCCTGCTATGGACGAGAGTCCTGTTATCGCCACTATCCAAAAACCAAACTGCGTAATGGCCAAGCCTCCTACACCGGCCATTTTGCCTGTTAATAGTTCAATGGGTTTTACAGAGGAGGTAATCACTTCTACAATACGATTGGTTTTTTCCTCAATAACACCTCTGGTAATGTAACCTCCATAGCTGAAAATGGCTGTAAATATGATAATTCCCAATATCATACCTACAAATGAGAGAAACATGGTGTCATCATCCTGTTCAATTCCTTCACTTGTTAGTTTTCGGGTTTCAAGGCTGACCCTTGCATCATAGATGGCTTTTACCTCATCTGACACATCTGCTCTCCTTAGTTTCTCCTCTCTTAGTACCTGTCTGAAATCAGACTCAATGGACATGATAAATTCCATTCCGCCACTACCGCTGTAGATCAATTCCGGGTTTCTGTCATCATTGATATTTTCTTCTTGTATTACTACATAACCGGTGATCACCTCACTCTGAACCATCGATCGTAATGAATCCACTGATAACTCAGACCGGTCAACGTACCTTTCCGGATTGATTTCTGTTAGATTTTGAACAATTTGCCCGGTATCATCCTTTATACCTATTTGATATGAAACATCGCTCTCCCACACTGATATAAAGACCATGATCCCTATAAAAGCAGCAAAACCCACGGGTACCAGTATCGTCGCCCAAATAAATCCTTTACTGCGAACACGTGTTACATATTCGCGTCTCATTACTAAAAAAACCTGTCTCCAATTCATGATAAAAGTGCCTCTGCTGTTTTTAAATTATCTTCACCGACCGTGGAGATGAAAATATCATTTAAAGAAGGTTCTACTAATTGAAATTTATGAACTTCAGCATGTTCAATTGCCGCTTTTAAGATAAGTTGAGGGTCTAAATCATTTAGTATTCTGATCTCAGCGAAGTTAGTTGAGCGATTATTGATTCGAATGTTTTCAAATTTATCCAGAAAAGAACCGTCACCTTCATACTCTAATAGTACTGTATTCATTCCAAACTCTTTTTTTACATTACGCAAATTTCCGGTTAAAACGACTTTTCCGTTATTGAACAGGCATATATCATCGCACATTTGTTCAACCTGTTCCATTCGGTGTGTTGAAAATAGAATGGTTTTTCCCTCTTTCCGAAGTTCGATGATAATCTCTTTTAACAGTTCACTGTTAATCGGATCCAGCCCGCTGAATGGTTCATCAAAAATGTATATTTCAGGGTCATGAACAATAGTTGAGATAAACTGAATCTTTTGACTCATTCCTTTCGATAGTTCACCTACTACTTTTGAGTGCCATTCATAAGCATTGAATCGGTTTAGCCAATACTTGATTTTTTCACGTGCATCCGCAGCATTTAAACCTTTTAATTGAGCCAGATAAAGTAACTGTTCACCAACTTTCATTTTCTTATACAGGCCTCGTTCCTCAGGCATATATCCAATCATTTTTTGTGTGACCGGACTTACAGGAACCCCATTGATTACAATTTCACCTTCATCCTGAGGCATAATGAAATTGATCATACGAATCGTAGTAGTTTTACCGGCACCGTTTGGGCCTAATAAGCCAAAAATTCTCCCTTTTTCAACAGAAAAAGAGACATTATCGACAGCTTTTGTCTGACCGAATGATTTACTTAGATTATTTACCTGGATCGTATGCATGCTTAATACTGGTTCAGCAGTTAAAAATTATAATTAATTTTCTGTTGAAACTAAGACCTATAATAATGGCAATTTTCGATAATGAAAAGCAGATTTTAATGAATAGAATAATATTCTTTTATGAAAATAAACTTAATCCATCAACTTTAATTATTATTCATCTGAAATGATTAAGTCTTTGCAGAATGTGGAATCTTTCCTTTACTTTAGAAAAAACAACAGGGAAAATTCACGATCATAACACCAATAAGTTTCAAAAATTAAAGAATGAATATCATACACGTTTCTGCAGAGTGTTATCCGGTAGCTAAAGCAGGCGGTTTAGGGGATGTTGTTGGTGCATTGCCAAAATATCTGAATCGAACGGGAAATAAAGCTTCGGTAATATTACCTCATTATCACAATAAATGGTTACAGGAGGCAGAAACGGAATTAGTTTACGAAGCATCTGCTCCTCTCGGGAAGTCTGTGTTCTCATTTCGTGTGAGCAAATTGAAATCCCCCGATTTAGGTTTTGACCTCTATTTGGTTGATATACCGGGACGTTTTGATCGGCCTGGTATTTATCTGGATCCATGGTCGGGGTATCCTTACTGGGATGAAAAAGAGCGATTTTTTTGCTTTCAAATTGCAGCTTTGGACTGGATCAATCAAAAAGATGAACTGCCGGAGATCATTCATTGTCATGATCATCATACAGCTCTGATTCCATTTATGATGAATCATTCGTATAGATATTCTGACCTGAAAATGATCCCATCTGTAATTACCATACATAATGGTGAGTATCAGGGAAGATATGATTTTGGGAGCAGTGTGTTAATTCCCGATTATGATCTATCCAAAACAGGTGTTCTGGATTGGGATGGTAGTCTGAATACACTCGCGGCCGGTATCAAATCTGCCTGGAAAGTGAGCACTGTTTCAAAAGGATATTTAAAAGAATTACAGAATGATTGTCATGGTTTGGAATTTTTATTGAGGCATGAAAGCAATAAATCTATCGGCATACTTAATGGTATCGATTCAGAAGTGTGGGATCCGTCCACAGACAATTATCTTGATGAGAATTATTCACTGCGAAACTACAAGGTTGGAAAAGCCAAGAACAAAGAAAAATTAAGTGAACATTTTAATTTAGACGGAGATCAACCCTTCTTTGCATTTATTGGAAGGCTGGTGGGCGAAAAGGGTGCTGATATTCTACCTGCTCTGATTAGAGAGTGTAAAACTCGAGGAGTGGAAGCATCATTTTTGGTACTTGGAACAGGAGATCCAAACCTGCACACGGTATTTGAACAACTTGCAGGAGAATATGTAGGTTATTTTGATACTCGATTAGAGTATAATGAAAAATTGGCTCACCTAATCTACGCCGGAAGCGATTTTCTTTTGATGCCGTCCAGAGTTGAACCTTGTGGTTTAAATCAACTCTATTCAATGAGATATGGTACTGTTCCTATTGTTCGTGGTATAGGTGGTTTGGCGGATACTGTAATTGATATCAGTGCAAAGAATGGCTATGGATTGGTTTTTGATAAATTTGACCTTGAAGAAGCGGTTCAAGCAGTCATTCGGGGAGTTGAACTTTATAAAAATCAGAGAAATTTTAATGAAATCAGACGAAAAGTAATGAATCTTGACTTTTCATGGAATAAAGCAGCTGAAAAGTATGTTGAACTTTATAAAACGATGATTAATTAACGGAGAATATTATGAATGATAAGACGATTGCAATTATTTTAGGTGGGGGAAGAGGTACCAGACTTGATCCACTTACGAGACAAAGAAGTAAACCGGCCGTACCGATAGCAGGTAAATACAGATTGGTTGATATTCCAATTTCCAACTGCCTTAATTCATACATTCGTAAAATTTTTGTTTTGACTCAGTTTAATTCTGCCTCACTTAACAGACATATCAAAAACACTTATAATTTTGATCAGTTTTCACATGGTTTTGTAGATATTCTGGCTGCAGAACAGACTCCTAAAAGTACGAATTGGTTTCAGGGCACTGCGGATGCTGTAAGACAATCCCTTCACCATCTTTCCAATTATGAGTATGAACATGTGCTGGTGCTGTCTGGTGATCAACTTTATCAAATGGACTATCGCAAACTGATGAAGGTTCATAAAGATGATCATGCAGACCTGACTGTGGCGACCATTCCGGTAACAGCTTCCGAAGCTACAGAATTTGGAATCATGAAGACCGATGAGACCGGGGGTATTGAAAGTTTTGTTGAAAAACCTTCTTCAGAGGAATTGGATAAATGGGCTTCTGAGACATCGTCGAAAATGCAGGAATCCGGTCGTAATTACTTGGCATCCATGGGTATATATGTTTTCAATCGGGAAATTATGAACCGGTTGTTTAAAGAAAATCCGGATGCGACAGATTTCGGAAAAGAGATCATTCCGAAAGCAATTGAAGAGGGGAGTCGTGTGTCCAGTTACTCATTTGACGGATATTGGACAGATATTGGTACGATCAGTTCATTTTTTGAAGCAAATCTTGAGCTCTGTGAAACCATACCGGAGTTTAATCTATACGATAATGAGCAGATCATCTATACAAGAGCAAGATACCTGCCCGCATCGAAACTGACAGGTACAAATTTGGAAAGGGTTCTCGTGGCAGAAGGGTGTATCATCGAAGCGAGTAGAATTGAAAGATCGGTTGTAGGGATCAGGGCACGAATAGGAAGGGGGACAACGATTGATTCATCCATCGTAATGGGAAATGATCATTTTGCCAGCTCTGAAGATTTTGAAAACCAAGCCGGAGGTCAACCATTGATGGGGATTGGTCAAAGATGTTTTATCAGCAGAGCTATAATTGATAAAAATGTCAGAATTGGAAATGATGTAAGAATTACCGGAGGGAATCATTTGGAAGATGGCGAATTTGAAAAACACTCAGTTGTGGATGGTATTGTAATTATCCAGAAAGGGGAGATCATTCCGGATGGATATGTCATTTAATT
>JBBDJK010000022.1:0-7906 GCA_040879905.1 Balneolaceae bacterium
CTGCTTTCAAGATCAAAGGGTTCCCTGTATAGAAATATTCTTTGCCCGCTTTCTCCTCTGCCTGTTTCTGCATCGATTGCTGTGGCTGTTATTTTACCTCGATCCAAAACATCTCCTGTAGAGAGTGCCAGATCATATGAGCTGTCTAATCTATTCCGATTGGTATCTGTTACATCCGTTCCAACCTTTACAATTACGGTTGTATTTTCAGGGAGTTCTGATGCGAATCGAACAGTTGCCGTTTTACGCCTAAAACTTGTTTCAAATTCGATCCCTAAATCAGGTTCAATACTCACATTTTGTCGAAAGGAATTTCTGTCAATATATTTGTCAAATGTAAAACTTACTTCACGGTCACTGAAGTTGGTACTCCCTTGTTGCGGGTCCGTATTAATAACAATCGGGGCTGATCTATCAGGTTCACCACCGGTTGGCCCCATTGGAGTAGCACAACTTTTTAATATAAATAATATCACCAAGAGGGTTATAAATGAGTATATGTATCTCAATGTTTTTATTGTTGTTGTATCTGTATTTACTCGAATTAAGAAAATCTGATATTGGGCTAAATCAATATGAAGGTAACAAGTTCAACACTTCAATTACAATGTTGTCATATTTTACGGCAACTCCTCAGACGGATCCCAATAATATTTGCTGATATCCACTCTGTATTCTGATGAAAATTCGACTCCTTCCTGAATCAATCTTTCTCTCATGGTATCGCCAAAAAAATAGCCTCTGCCTGTACATTCCCCAAATCGATTTACGACTCTGTGTGCCGGAACCGAACGGCCTGCTTTACCCTTTAATAGATTATTTAAAGCATAACCGACCATCCTGGCGCCCGATCTGACACCCAAATAACCCGCAATAGCACCATACGTTGTCACTCTTCCGGCTGGGATCTGATCAACCACATTATAAACCTTTTCATAGTAGTCATCTTTTTTCATGGACGATATCTTTGATGAATGATCAACCATTCAGAATATCTTCTAACCGATTTATTTGAAGATCAGAAAGATCTCCTTTTTTCTTTGCAATTTTAAGTGCTTCCGATCCCAACTTTTTATAGAGATCAAGAATATTTCTATTTTTTTGTAAATGATTTATATGTTTTTGAACCGATTTGTAGTCACCTCTTGAAACAGGGCCTGTTAAAGCTTCTGTAATCCCTTTTGACGTGATATTCTGAACTGTCTGTTTAAGTAGGGGTTCCAATATCTCAATGCCACTCTTCAAACCCGACTGAGACAATAAATTATCAGATATATTTAACAGAGAAACGATATAGTTGGATGAAAAGACCGCTGCAATATGCAATATTCCTTTTTGTTCGGCACTTATCTGCATTGGATTGGCGCCCATTTCAATCACCATTTCTGACAACTCCAAACAAAGTGATGATTGACCCTGAAGGCTGATAGTTATGCCCTTTAGCCGCTCACATCTATCCCCGGAGGTGAACGTCTGTATCGGATGCATGGATGCAATTGCGGCTCCGTGATCTTTCAATAATGAACATTCCTCTGCCACTAAATTTCCTGAAAAATGTATGACTGATCTGGAATTCCAATCGATTGAAATCTCACTCAATCGTTTTGTTACTATTTTTATCTGATCGTCAGGAACGGCCAAAAAAACAAAATCACCTAAATCCTTCTCATCATTGGGAAATGAGGATTGGGTACTCATTTTTTTCTTTGAACCATCATCTGAATCAAAAATAAAACCGGACGACCGGTCCCAAACTGATCGTATTGGGTAGTTATTCTTTACGAAGAAATCGAACATGACCATTCCAACAGCTCCCCTGCCAATGATTGAAATGCTCTTACTGTGATTCATTAATTCAGAATTGATTGCCTCTGAAGGGCGGCATACCCATAAATAGGGCTAATCATCTTCCCTTTAACATCGGTAATAGCAGGAAATTCAATACTTAGATCCCATTTTTTAGCAACCATTAAACCTGTGATAAAAGTACCTACACCGTCAACTTTTGAAATGTCACTGTTTAAATAGTTTAGAACCGCCGACATATTTCCTGAGACGACACTATCAACAACTTTTCTTAATTCATCTATTTTACCCTGTTCCATATCACAACAACAGACTACTAATGCATTTTTAGAAGCTAAAATCTCCTCTATAGCAAAAGCCAACTCTTTAATTATAAATGAGTTTTCATCCGTAATTTGAATACTAAGTACCGAAAAATCATTTAAAACAGATTGCAACATTAACAATTGATGCTGAAGGCTCAGATTCTCATCAAATGCATCATCATTGATGAAAAAATCGTCATCTTCATCTGCAAAATCATTACGAAGTCTGTCATTTGCATGAACTCTGCCAAATTGTGTATCTAAATATTTAAAGGATGGCATTGGTAACTTTTTTTCAGCACTACCGGGATGAGATTCGATAATAACAACGGTATCGAAATCATCTTCAGAAATGGTTGCGTAAATAGAACAAACTTCATTAAAGTTTTGCTCAGTTATCCGTTTAGGCGAGAAGAGTACCCTAACTCCTGTACCCTTCGTAACTGATTCCTTCCTGGCACTATCCAGGCCTTTCATGATCGATTCATGACTGAATGAGGTGATATCCATAAGAATAGATTAGGTTTCTGGGTAGATGATACTATTGGTAACAAACAGAAATCCAATGATCCCTGTGCTGAAAGCTACAAATTTTTGCCCTTTTTCCATTATTAAATTCAACTTCGAACAAATCTTCACTGATTTTTTTTAAATAGACACTGTTCATCGATATGCGGAGACCCATTCCGATCATCTTGAGAGCGGCTTCTTTACAGGTCCAAATTCGAATTGGCTCAGTTTCATTGTACAGTTGATCAATCTCATTTTTACACTTTATTCGACTTATTATTGCTGGATTTACAGATCTGTCAATACTCTCAATATCACAACCAACATTAAACTCGTATGATATAGCAGCGCAAATAGCCTTTTTTGTATGGGAAAAACTAACAGAAAGCTCATTGTCTCCTATGAATGCTTTCGGTTTTTCATTTTTCGGAGTGTAAATATCAAGCTCTTTGATCCCCAGAAATTTTTTTGACATGCGACGTAATATAATTGCACCGGATATAGCTTCTTCCTCATCCAAATCAATGCTATTTCCTTCTGCAGATAAATATTCGAATGAAAGTATAATCTCTTCCTGAAGATCGTTATGCGTAATTCTTTTGATCAAACCTCTTTTATAATTTTTCCGGTTACTGCAACTTGGTTTCGTCTCACTGCAATCTAATCATTAATTAAACGGGTCAACAATATGATTAAAGTTAACATGCCAACTTCCATCATAATTCTTTATCTTTAATTCTTAAATTTTACAACAAAAAACGGATATTGACTAACCGAATGAGCAATTCTGAACCATCTTTAAATGAACAACAACAAATCAGACTTGAAAAGCTGACTCAATTAAGAGAATTGGGTGTAAACCCCTATCCATACAAATTTGATGTGACTCACTCTGCCTCAGAGATATTAAATGATCCCACAATGATTAAGGATGTTGAGAGTGAGAATAGTGAATTAATCAAAGTGGCAATTGCAGGACGAGTTATGTCCCGTAGAATCATGGGAAAAGCATCATTTTTCACAGTTCAGGACTCAACAAATACAATTCAAGTCTATATCAGAAGAGATGATATTGGAGTGGAGGAATACAATACAGTCTTTAAAAAATTAGTGGATATTGGAGATTTTGTAGGTATTTCAGGTTTTGTATTTAAAACACGAACAGGTGAAATCACGGTACATGCCGAAACATTTGAACTGCTTACAAAAACGGTCCGCCCTTTACCCACTCCGAAAGAAGTTGAAAATGAAGCCGGTGAAACCGTCATCTATGACTCTTTTTCAGATAAAGAACTAAGATACAGACAACGATATGTAGATTTGGTTGTGAACCCTCAGGTTCGAGACGCTTTTGTGAAACGCACGCAGATGGTTCAAACCATGAGAGATTTTATGAATAAACAGGGATATATGGAAGTTGAAACTCCTGTTTTACAACCGGTTTACGGTGGGGCTTCTGCCCGGCCATTTGTGACACATCACAATGCCCTGGATATGCAACTCTATCTCAGAATTGCAAATGAACTCTATTTGAAGCGCCTGATCGTGGGTGGTTTTGATGGTGTTTATGAATTCTCAAAAGACTTCAGAAATGAAGGATTATCTCGATTTCATAATCCTGAATTCACGCAGGTAGAGCTCTATGTAGCCTATAAGGATTACAATTGGATGATGAACTTCATGGAAAAGATGATTGAACATGTCGCAATAACTTTACATGGTTCTACCAAGGTTCAAGTAGGTGATCACATCATCGATTTCAAAAGTCCGTGGCCCAAAATTCCAATGTATGAAGCGATCCAAGATAAAACGGGCTTTGATCTGTCAGATAAAAGTGAAAATGAGATTATCGACATTGCTAAAAAGCTTCATATTGATCTGGAAGAAGGAATGGGTAAAGGAAAAATCATCGATGAAATATTTGGTGAATATGTCGAAAATAACCTCATTCAGCCCACATTCATAACTGATTATCCGGTAGAGATGAGCCCGCTTGCCAAAAAACATCGCAATAAAGAGGGACTTGTAGAACGTTTTGAAGCAATATGTAATGGTAAAGAGATCGCCAATGCATTTTCTGAATTAAATGATCCGGTGGATCAACGCAGACGTTTTGAAGATCAGGTACGTTTAGGCAAAGACGGCGATGATGAAGCCATGACAATCGATGAAGATTTTCTGCGGGCTATTGAATATGGAATGCCTCCTACAGCCGGAATCGGTATCGGTATAGACAGACTGGCAATGATTATGACCAACTCCGAATCCATTCGTGATGTGCTTTTTTTCCCGTTAATGAGACCAGAATAAATGATGACTATTGCCGGTAATTTCAGAATATGATCAGCTTAAAATTTTATCCAAGATAATATTGCTATGAATTTTAGCTGGTACATTGCAGGTAAATATTTTAAAGGAACCAAAAGAGAATCTCGATTTTTGTCATTCATTAAAATAATGGCAATCGCCGGTGTTGCAATAGGATCGGCAGGACTGCTTATTGCACTTTCCATAGTTCATGGATTCAAGTCTGCTATCAATGAAAAAATTGTTGGCTTCGCCCCTCATATTACGATCAACTCATACATTGGCGATCCAATATTACGGGCTGATACACTTGAAGTATTTTATAGTGGATTCCCTGATATTACTCGTGTCCAACCAGTTATAACGGGTCAGGTAATGATCCAATCAACAAACGAAGTAAGTGGTTCAATCATTAAAGGGGTTCCCGAATCCGGGGATGTTACAAATCTTTATACATATATATCTGAGGGTGCATATGATTTATCTGTACAGGAGAGTGGCTTGCACGGTATCATCATTGGATCTGCACTTGCCGGTAAAATCGGAGCATCAATTGGAAACAGAATAACTGTTTATGCTGTAGATGGACTGCCTACTCCCTTTAATACTCCTGAAATACAACAATTTACGTTAACCGGTATCTATCAAACCGGCCTGGCGAGTTTTGATGATAGCTTTGCATTAACAAATATCGAATCCGTTCAAAAACTTTTCAATTTACCCATGCGACAGGCAAGTATGATTGAAATAAATGTGACAGATCCGAATAAGATTCAACAAGTTCATTTTGCCATACAAGAAAAAACTCCATTTCCTTTTGACTCCGAAAGTATATACCAACGATATCGAAATATATTTGCATGGGTGGATTTGCAGGAAGAGACCATTCCACTTGTAATCGGTGTGATGATTATTGTAGCTGCATTTAATCTGATCGGCACCGTTTTGATGATGGTACTGGAACGAGTTAAAGACATAGGTATCCTAAAAACAATTGGAGCCAAAAGCAGAACAATCAGGCGGATATTTCTACTGGAGGGCCTTTTTGTAGCTTCAACCGGACTCATTATCGGGATTTCAATTTCGTTATTATTCTATTGGCTGCAATCAAATTTTGGAATTATCCCTCTCTCTGAGGAAAACTATTATATGAGTACAGCACCTGTTGAGCCTCATCTGCTGGATTTTATGATCGTCAGTTTGGTAACCATTCTTTTATGTGCATTGGCATCATGGTTGCCGGCGAGGATAGCAGCTAAAACAGACCCGGTCAAAGTTCTCTCATTTGGCAAATAGATATGCATTGAAGTCTCTTTCAATCATCTTAACAAGATATCTATGGATCATTTAAAACGTATTCTTCATATTCCTCACACACGCTTCAGCACACTTTTCCCCATCCATTGCAGCCGAGATAATTCCCCCCGCATAACCTGCACCCTCACCGCACGGGTAGAGTCCTTGAATTCGGATATGCTGCATTGTCTGCCAATTTCTTGGTATTCGTACGGGTGAAGAAGTTCTGGTTTCAGGGGCATGAACAACAGCTTCATTGGTCAAATAACCACGCATCGATTGATTAAATTTCTTAAATCCTTCTACTAATGAATGATGGACATAATCGGGTAAAACTTCTTCCAATTGTACAGATCGGATACCCGGCGCATAAGAGGTATTTGGCAAATCAACAGATAATTTGCCATCTACAAAATCCATTAATCTTTGTGCAGGTGCCGTTTGGGTCTTACCGCCCAATTCCCAGGCTCTCTTTTCAATGACTTTTTGATATTCAACAGCAGCTAATGAACCAAACCGGTTAAATGGCTTAAAATCATCCTCCCTGAGTTCGACAACGATTCCGGAGTTTGCCGTAGCCCTGGCCCTTCGGGATGATGACCAGCCATTCGTAACAATTTCTCCCGGACTGGTTGCACAAGGAGCGATTACACCCCCGGGACACATACAAAAAGAATAGACGCCCCTTCCATCCACCTGCCTGGATATATTGTATGGAGAAGGTGGCAAATAGTCTCCTCTTTTCTCACAGCTGTACTGAATAGAATCAATAAGTTCCTGAGGATGCTCTACCCTTACACCCACCGCCAGAGGTTTTAACTCAATTTCGATCCCTTTTTGATGAAGCAATTGAAAAATATCCCGGGCTGAGTGTCCGGTTGCCAGTATGAGCTGTTTTGATTGAAAATAATCCCCATTTAACGTTTTTACGCCTTTAATACGATCACCATCTAAAACAATATCCGTGACACGCGTATTAAAATGTATCTCACCTCCATGTGATAAAATGCACTCTCGCATAGAAGCGATAATCGGAGGTAATTTATTGGTTCCGATATGAGGATGAGCATCTACCAAAATATCTCTGACGGCACCAAATCCGATAAGTATTTTTAAAATGCGGTCTACATTACCGCGTTTTTTTGACCGGGTATAAAGTTTCCCATCCGAATATGTACCGGCCCCGCCTTCGCCAAAACAATAATTGGAATCTTCATTTACGATATGATCGACATTAATCCCTTTCAGATCTTTAATACGATCCTTTACATCCTTACCCCTCTCCAATATTATCGGTTTAATTCCCAACTCTAATAGTTTGAGTGCCGCAAACAGTCCGGCCGGACCCATTCCAACAATCAATACTTCCCTATTGCTGATAACATTTTGATAATCGGGGAGCTGAACAGGTTCTTCAATGTATGGTTCATCAACATAAACACGTACTTTCAGATTGATGATCACACTTCTCTGACGCGCATCAATCGATCTTTTCACAATTTCAACGTGATGGATCTGTTCAAACGGGATTTTTTTTGTATCTGCTATGTAGATTTTAAGCGCGTCGCCGTTTGCTGCAATTTCGGGGGCAAGCCTTAATTCGAATTCTTTAATCACTCGTGAATATTTTTAGATGCAATTGAGATTCAAATATAAGTTTATATCTGGTTCAAAAATCTATT
>JBBDJK010000023.1:0-1431 GCA_040879905.1 Balneolaceae bacterium
AATTTAATATTGATCGGTGAGTTTCTCTTCGATAAATTCATGGAATCATTCATAATCTAATCGATTGAATATGTTACTCGGATTTTGTTCTGATTCACACGATCATGTTGAGAATATCAGGAAAGCCGTTACACTTTTTAAAAAAGAAGGCATTCATCAGGTGATCCATGCGGGAGATTATTGCAGTCCTTTTACCATCCCACTTTTTGATGGTTTAAACCTGCACGGAATATTCGGTAACAACGATGGTGACCACTACCTTCTGATGAAAAAGTTTGATGAAATCGGTGCACACCTTCATGGTGAATTTTATCGGTTTGAAGTCGGAGATATCCGATTTGCGGTCTATCATGGCACCTATCCGGAAATAACGGAAAGCCTTGAGTGTTCGGGTTTGTATGATGTAGTTGTTTCCGGCCATACCCATCAGGTAAAAGAGATCGAAATCGGTAACACACTATCCATCAATCCCGGTAGTTTGAACGGATTCAATGAAAAGGCAACTTTCGCTATCTACGACACAGAAAGCAAAACGGTTCAAATAAAAACGATTGATGAAAATTAGTTTATCTTTATAAATCTTTGTAATTCCGGGTTCACAACAATCCGGTTGCGATAATCCAAAACGAACCTTGGCGAAACACACTATGCATGTCTATTTAAACGGAAGCTATATACCCCAATCAGAAGCGACTGTTTCTGTTGCTGACAGGGGATTTGTTTTTGGGGATGGTATCTATGAAGTGACCCGGGTAGTCAATGGCCGTTTTATTTTGGAAAATGAGCATCTTGAACGGCTCAAAACGGGACTTCGTGGTTTAAAAATAAACTTTAATCAAGATTTGATTGACCAAATTCCGGAAATCAGCCGGGAGTTGATCAAACGCAATGATCAGTTAGAGGGTGAAGCGGCCGTCTATCTGCAGATTACACGCGGGTCGGCTTGGCCCAGAACCCATACATTTCCCGATCCGGAAGTAGCCCCGTTGTTATATTTATCTTCCAGTGTATTTCATCCGCATAAAAAACTGCATGAAGCAGGTGTGGATACGATTAAACTGCCTGATATCAGATGGGCCAGATGCAATTTGAAAACCGTAAACCTGCTTCCCAATACTTTGGCTAAACAGCAAGCCATTGAAGCAGGTGTCAATAGTGCTATTTTGGTTCGTGACGGTGTAATCACTGAAAGTCCAAACGCCAACATATTCGGTGTAAAAGATGGTGAGCTCTATACATTCCCGGAATCCAATTATATCTTAAGCGGTATCACAAGAGGAGCTGTCATTTCTATAGCTCACCATTTAGGAATCAAAATTCACTTTACTCCGATGCGTGAAGAGGATCTTTTCTCATTAGACGAACTGTTCTTTTCCGGAACCACAACCGATATTCAGCCAATCAATACGGTTGACGGTAAAAAGATCGGTA
>JBBDJK010000024.1:0-7595 GCA_040879905.1 Balneolaceae bacterium
AAAGGATAGAATTGGGTTTGAAACCAATATATTATGATTACCGGAAACGATATCCGTCTCTATCCTTGCTCAGGAAAATAGGGAAAATTTGGTCGATCCTTAAGAATTTCTTAAAAAATTCTAAACAAGATCCCATTTAAAATTGAGATAAACAGGCTATATAAAACAGCCCACCAAAAACCTTTTATGGTAAAACCATCCACCAACTTATCGATCAGCAACAGTATCCAGGCATTGATCACCAGAATAAATAATCCTAATGTTAATATAGTAACCGGAAGTGTCAGAAAAACAATGACAGGTTTGATGAACATATTAATTACAGCAAGCAGAACTGCCACACCAATAGCCGTCCAAAAGTTTTTTATCTTTACACCCTCCAGAAGAGTTGCACCCAGAAATATGACAATGCTATTAATTAAAAGGATTTTTAACATAACAGTTGATTTAGTTTCGATTTCTAAATCATACGGATAGAAATGAATAAAGTTTAAATGATGAACTGGAAATATATCACCCAATTTGACAAGCTGGAACCTATCGATCTCTACAACTTCCTGAAGCTCAGACAAGACATTTTTATCATCGAGCAAAACTGTATCTACGATGATATCGATTCAATCGATCAGGAATGTGAACACTTGATGTTATATGAAAACGACATTCTGGTTGCCTATTCCCGAATTGTACCTGAAAAAGGGAAGTTCGACTGTACGTCAATCGGCCGTATTGTTGTCAATCGTCATTACAGGGGCAAAGGGGTTGGCAGACAAATGATCAAAAAAGTGATCCAAATTATTCAAGAAAGAGGTGAGAAACTGATTAAAATTGAGGCACAAGAGTATCTGCAAAATTTCTATGAATCCCTTGATTTTATTAAGATTAGCGATCCGTATGATGTGGATGGCATCAAACATATTGCCATGAAGTTGAATCTCTGAATCAGATATTTCCGATTTTCATAAAATTCAATCTTTTTCTACCCGGTAAAGGCTACGATGATAATCACTATCACAAGAGCAATTTTAAATAGTAATTTTTTCCAGTTTTTCATTTTTGAGCAATTTGAGCAATTTGAGCACGATAAATAGAATATTTCCCCTTATGAGGCGTATATAACAAAATTTCACCTTAAGATCAAGTTATCCACATTTTATATTATCAGCTTAATTTTGAAAAACTTTAATTTTTTATTTAAAAAAACAATACTGGAAATATTTTTATTTTAATATTAAACGTTTTACAAGTTATTTAGTGAAGTTATTCACATTAGTGGATCTGTTTGTTTGCCAGTCGTCTGGAATTACCAACCACGTTAATCGAACTCATCGCCATGGCAGCTTCTGCCAATACCGGATGCATCCAGCCAATCAATGCAACCGGTATCATGACCACGTTGTAAAAGAACGCCCAAAATAAATTTTGTCTTATTTTTTTAAATGTCTCTTTACTCAATTTAACCGCTTTTATAATGCCGGAAGGGTGACCATCCACAAGAATAACGGATCCCGACTCGATGGCGATGTCCGTACCCGTTCCCAGCGCAATTCCCACATCGGCACGGGATAATGCCGGGGCATCGTTCACTCCATCACCTACCATCGCAACGATCTCTCCTTTATTTTGCATCTCCGCTATCACATCAGATTTTTGATCCGGTTTCACACCGGCAATTACCCGATCAATTTTTAACTGTTTAGCAATCTGATTGGCAGATTTCTGTTGATCACCGGTCAACATAACGGTTTGATATCCCATCTGATGAAGTTCACTGATCATCTCTCCCGCTCCCTCCTTGATGGAGTCTCTGATACCGGTTATTACTTTTATATGATTATTGATTGCAATAAAAATGGTAGTAAGCCCCTCTTCCATCAATTGATCTGATTTCACTTCTGCATCTGACCCAATGGATACTGAAAACTTCTCCATTAATTCACGATTTCCTGCCAGCAGAGTATCACCGTTAACATCCCCTTTAACCCCAAGTCCGGTAAAGGATTCAAAGTCAGTCACATCATCCGGGTTATCGAGCTGAATAAAGTTCGTTATGGCACGGCTTACAGGGTGTTCAGAAAGGTTTTCTACAGATCCTGTCAGGCGTTTGATGAATGTATCATCACCCTCTTCTAACACACTCCATTCAACAACTTCCGGTTCTCCTTTTGTGAGTGTTCCGGTTTTATCAAATACAAAAGTTGTCACCTCCTGTAATCTCTGAATCGCTTCTCCCCTTCTGATCAGGATTCCATTTTCGGCTCCCAATCCGGATCCCACCATCAACGCCGTTGGTGTTGCCAGGCCCAGTGCACACGGACAAGCAATCACCAATACGGCCAATGCTGCAAAAAATGCCTGACTGACCGGCTCCAGATCCGTTATGATCCACGGTATAAATGAATCCGCCCATAACAGCATCGGCTTTAGAACATCCGGGAATATCCACCAAAAGAGAAATGTCAAAAGAGAAAGCAGCAAAATGATCGGTACAAAAACGGCCGTAACCCGGTCTGCAAAGTCCTGGATCGGTATTTTTGACCCCTGAGCCTCTTCAACCAGTCTGATTACTTTATTTAAAAATGTGTTTTCGCCCACCTCCTTCACTTGTACCCGGAGTGTACCTTCACTATTGATGGTACCTCCTATCACTGAATCCCCTTTTTTGCGAACAGCCGGCATCGGTTCACCTGTAACCATCGATTCGTCAACGGACCCCTTTCCGTCGATCACAAGTCCATCCGTCGGAATTTTTTCACCCGGGCGAACAATCATCACATCGTCCATTTTAAGTTCTTTCAGTTGAACCTCTTTCTCCAGTCCGTTCACTACAATCCTGGCCGTATCAGCTTCCAAAGTCAGTAGCCGGGTGATCGCTTCTGAAGCACGACCTCTTGCTTTTGTTTCAACAAATCTGCCTGTCAGATGAAATGACATGATCATCGCTGCAATTCCCGCAAAGCTGTAAAACTGAGATTCGATAATCCCGATTTCATACCCAAACGCAATGAACCCGGTCATGAGTGAAGCGACGGTACCAAGAGCGATCAAAACGTCCATATTCGGTGTATAAACCCTTGCTGATTTTAATGCGCTCACTATTGTATCATAACCCGGTATCAGAATTACATATCCCGCACCCGCAATCATAAACCCTTCCATCACAATGTGAGATGTGAAATGAATTCCTAATACCATATCCAGAAACATCCAGATCATCAGTGGAGCCGTGACAATCCAGCTTTGAAACATCTCACTTTTTGCTTTTTTTAGTTTCTTTTCCTCTCGCTCTCTTCGCTCTGCCAGCTTATCGGGCCCGGCAGACTCCTCCACCTCCAAATCATAGCCTGCATCTTGAACCAATTTTCGGATCTCATCGACAGAGAGCAAATCCGAATCGGCCTTTACAATCACCTTTTCAGTGGTCAGGTTGACATTTACATCCTGAACACCCTGTGCCTTTCCGATTGCCTTCTCCACACTGCCCACACAACCTGCACAGTGCATCCCTGTGATCCGAAAGCTGTACTCTGACCGGTTGGGTTCTTCTAATTCAAATCCGGCACTTTCAACCGCTTTCGATAACTGTTCAGTCGGTACATTCCCATTTTCAAATGTAACCACAACCTTTTCGGTAGTCAGATGTACATCTGCTTTAGATACACCCGGCACTTTTTCAAGCACTTTTGTAACACTATTTACACATCCCGCACAGTGCATCCCTCTTATATTGAATGATTTCTTCATGGTATTAAAAGATTACTGTCTTGTTAAATCAGACTCGCATTGGATTAATAATGAGCCCGTACCCTGTTCATATAGTGATAAACTTAGGGGATTAAATGGTATTTATTCGTACAGTGAGCCCCATTAGATGTGTAATATTTTTGGATTCACTGCAGGTACAAAATATAGCTGATCAGATCTGATCCAGAGATTTGCGTGGAATGTTTTTTTCCACCAGATACTGTGTTACAGTCACACCTGTACTTTTTTTAAATTGATTGGAGAGATACTGAACACTGCTATATTTTAATTTCCAGGCGATCTCGCTAAGTGTGTACTTTTTGAAACCCAATAACTCCTTAACCCTTTCGATTTTTAATTCAATCAGATAACTCTCTATGGTCTTTCCATTCCGGTCTGAAAATACCTTGCTCAGATAGGAGTAGTTATAGTTTGTCTTGTCAGATACATAGTTTGAAAGTGTAACAGGTTGTTTTTCCTGTTCCAGGTATTGCAAATAGTTTATCAGCGTCTTTTTGACCAGGTTTATCAATTCAGTTTCCCGATCGAAGATCAGTTCAAATCCTCTCTCTTTTAATCGGTTTTCGAATATTTTTAACTTCTCTTCAGATAATTTATTTTCGAGTTCAACTTCACCCAGTTCCACATGAGCCTCGGGCTGACCCAGATCAACCAGTATCCCCTTCACCGATTCGATGCATCTGGGACATACCATATTGCTGATTCCTAACTTCATATTTTTTTAATGATTTTAATTATTCGATCAATCAGCAGCAACAACTCAACACTCAACACTCAAAACTCAAAACTCAACATAAGTTGACCATTTCTTACTCAACCGTAACACTCTTCGCCAAGTTCCTCGGCTGATCTACATTACACCCTCTGTTTACTGCAATATAGTAGGATAACAACTGTAAAGGTATGACGGTCAGGAGTGGTGAAAAGCAGTCAATGGTTGAAGGGATGGGAATAAAAAATTCAGACAGATCTTCTACTTCCGGATTATCATCGTTCATGATAGAGATGATGCGTCCTTTTCTCGCTTTTACTTCCTCAATATTGGAGATCATCTTGTCATTGGTGTGATCGGTTGCTGCAATCACTACTACAGGCATCATCTCATCGATCAGTGCTATCGGACCGTGTTTCATCTCAGCAGCCGGATATCCCTCAGCATGAATATAGGAGATCTCTTTTAACTTTAATGCGCCTTCAAGGGCCACCGGGAAGTTATAACTTCGTCCAAGATAGAGAAAATTGGGCGCGTAGGTAAAGAGCCCGGCCATCTTTTGAATGGCTTCATCACTGTGCTCCAGGATATACTCCACTTTTGATGGAATTTTTGAGAGTTCTTTGATATATCGATTCATCTCATCTTTGGACAAAATCCCTTTCCTTTGCCCCAATTCGAGTGCCATCATAATCAATACAACCACCTGTGCCGTAAACGCTTTTGTAGAGGCCACACCAATTTCCGGGCCGGCATGGGTAAATACTCCCGCATCGGTCTCACGTGAAATAGTGGATCCTACCACATTACAAATACCCAAAACCAGGGCACCTCTTTTTTTGGCTTCCCGGAGTGCCGCCAACGTATCCGCTGTTTCACCACTCTGGGAGATAACCAACAGCACATCCCCTTTACCAATCAGCGGATCACGATACCTGAACTCCGATGCATATTCTACTTCGACTGATGTCTTGGCCAGTTGTTCAAACAGGTATTCACCGACCAGAGCTGAGTGCCAGCTTGTTCCACAGGCCGCGATCACAATTCTGCGGGCTCGGATCAGTTCGTCCATCACATCTTCAATACCGCCCAGAAGAATTTTACCATTTTCAGGGTTAATACGTCCCCTCATACAGTCAGCGATCGATCGCGGTTGTTCAAAAATTTCTTTTAACATAAAATGCGGATACCCTGCTTTTTCTATCGCATCAAGACCCATTGCCAACTCATGAACCTCTTTTGTTAGCGGGTAATCGTCAATTGTTTTTACTTCATAACTATCGCGGGACACGATGGCCATTTCACCATCATCCAGATAGACCACTTTGTTCGTGTATTCTACGATTGGAGAAGCATCTGAGGCAATAAACATTTCATTCTCGCCGATACCCAGCAGAAGTGGTGACCCTTTCCGGGCAATATAAATCCGATCGGGTGTTTCTGCATTCAAGATGGCCAAACCATACGTTCCCACAATCTGTTTTAATGTCAAACGTATCGCTTGTTCAAATGTAACGCCTTTGGATGTTGTATAGATCTCTTCAAGCAGCTGTGCAATTACTTCCGTATCGGTCTGACTCTGAAAGGTCCGTCCACGCTCAATCAATTGTTTTTTGATGGAGTTGTAGTTTTCGATGATTCCATTGTGGACCACTGCAATTTTACCGGATTCACTCAGGTGCGGATGAGAATTGATATCATTCGGCTCTCCGTGAGTCGCCCAACGGGTGTGGCCGATGCCAATATTACCCTCAATGTTGTTCGATTTCAGGACTTTTTCAAGATTAACGACCTTCCCCTTCCCTTTCTGAATATGGATCCCTCCGTTGACCATGGCAATTCCGGCTGAATCGTACCCTCTGTATTCCAGTCTTTTTAACCCTTTCACCAAAACATCTGAAGCCACTCGATCTCCTACATAACCAACAATTCCGCACATAACTCTTTAATTTATTGTATAACTTTGTTTACTATCCTTAAATTTGACTGAATAAAAGAATCAATTTACAAAAATGAAACCTATTTCGTGTTTTTTTGAAGATCATTTTCTGGAAAACTTTCACCCCTTAACTCTTACCCGGCCCCTGTTTGATCTCAGAGTGGGAATTCTCACATTGGGTGAAAAGTGGTTATACGCTTTAGGTGATTCAAATTTAGAGACACAGGGTGTTCTGAGGGAACATCAAAAAGACGTCTTCCGACAAGTAACCATTACCGATCCTGACCAAACTGTTTTATGGATTAATCCAAGATTTGTTCCCTCATCTGAGCTTGCAGATCGGGTCAAAAACCTTTCTGAATTGGAGGGACTCTTTTATGACAGTCAATTGATTGCAGCCGTTCTCACAAATGAAATTCATCAAAAGTGGGTTGATTCGGGTATTCACCCTACTGATGTGAAAGAATATCGGTTCGACCTTCAGTCCGGACCCATTCTCAAAAATAGTTGGGAACTGTTTCAGTTGAATGGTGATGAGATCAGGAGTGACTTAAAACTTTTAGGTTTAAAACCGATCCAAAAAACAGATTCGTATCCAAATGCTCTCTTGGTGAACCGTGAACAAATTTTTATCGAAGAGGGTGCTGTAATTGAACCCGGGTCTTTGCTTTTTGCGGAAAAGGGCCCTGTTTACATTGGCAAAAATGCACATATCATGGCCAATTCTGTTGTGAGAGGGCCTTCAGCTATTTGTGAACGTTCGGTCGTGAAAATGGGTGCCAAAATTTATGAAGACACCACAATCGGGCCTGTTTGCAAGGTGGGTGGTGAAATATCCAACGTGATCTTTCACTCATACTCTAACAAATCGCATGATGGATATGCGGGGAATTCTGTTTTTGGTCAGTGGTGTAATCTGGGTGCCGACACGAATACGTCCAACCTTAAAAACAATTACAGTACAGTGAAGGTTGTGGAGTGGAAAACGAATAAAGAGTACGATACAGGTCAGCAGTTTATCGGAACCATTATGGGAGATCACAGCAAAACCGGGATAAACTCGATGCTGAATACCGGTACCATTTGCGGGGTCTGCTGTAATCTTTTTTCAGATGATTATCCGCCAAAATTTGTCCCATCGTTTAGTTGGGTAAGCGGTAATAATATCGTCCCCTATCA
>JBBDJK010000025.1:0-7586 GCA_040879905.1 Balneolaceae bacterium
GCATTATAGATACTGGCTCGGATCCCGCCAACACTGCGATGTCCTTTCAGTGCGGATAGATCGTGATCCGCTGCTTCAGAAAGGAATTTCTTTTCGAGCTCTTCATTTTGAAGGCGATATGTGACATTCATGAAAGACCTGGAATTTTTTTCGACGGTCCCTCTATAAAAATCATCTTTGTCGATTTCAGAATAAAGCAGACCTGCTTTCTCCCTGTTAAAAGTCTCAAACCAATTTAATCCACCTTTTCCTTCAACCCACTCAAGTACATAGTTTACCATATATACTGCAAAAACCGGAGGTGTGTTGAAAAGTTTTTGGATATGTGTTTTATAATTCAGCATCGTTGGCATCACTTCTGTTACCTGATTTTCAAGAAAAGATTTTCGAATCATGACTACTGTAACACCGGAAGGCCCCAGATTTTTCTGTGCACCTGCATAAATCAAACCATATTTATCCAGATCAATGGGCCTTGATAGAAAATCAGAAGATGCGTCACAGACCAGAAGTGATCCGTTTGTTGAAGGTTCTTTTCTGAACTGAGTTCCGAAAATGGTGTTGTTACTGGTAAAATGAGTATAGACGGGATTTTCGGAAAGATTTAATTGATCGTCAGTAGGGATTGCAGAATAATTTTCATCCTTACCACTGAACGGTACATGGACGTTTCCAAAAAGTTTTGCTTCTTTGATCGCTTTGGTTGACCATGCGCCTGTGTCAATATAATCTGTGGTTTGCCCCTTATTGAGAAAGTTTTGTGGAGCCATTAAAAACTGAGTACTGGCGCCGCCCTGCAGAAACAGAATTTCCCAGTCGTCATCTGCGCCTGTGATTCTTTTTAACCTTTCAGTAGCTTGTTCATTGATTTCTGTGTATTCAGGCCCCCGGTGACTCATTTCAATGATTGAGGCACCTTTACCACGATAGTTCACTAACTCTTTTTCGGCTTTTTCAAGTACGGAAAGAGGTAGTGTAGCGGGTCCTGCACTAAAGTTATGTATTCGTTTCATCTGTATAATGGATTGAAGTTTAATTTGTAAATTCAAGCAGGTTATTCATTCACCATCAGTTGTTACTGTTTGATTTGATGGTAGATTTTATGATCTGAATAACATGTTTGATTCATTTTAAAATGTGTGAACGATTAATCCTGATTTAATTTTGGGTTCAAACCAGGTAGATTTAGGCGGCATCAGTTCTCCTTTGTCGGATACTTCGATGAGTTCTTCGATGCTGGTTGGGAACATACTGATCGCCATTTGATACTGGCCATTGTCCACAGCTTTTTCCAACTCAGCCGTTCCACGGATACCACCAATAAAAGTTATATTCTCATCTGTTCGTGGATTTTTAATTCCAAAAAGAGGCTCAAGAATTCCATTCTGAAGTCTGGCCACATCCAATTTTGAAACCACGTTATCGTCTTTCGGTTTTGGCAGATTCAAATTCCACCATTCGCCCTTGCAATAGATGCATATCGACCCTTTTTGACCGGGTGATTTTTTATCAGATTTTGACATTCCGTAGTCGTTCTTCAACGTCTGGAATGTTTCTTCAGTCAAATTTTTAAGGGCCCGGTTGTATGGGAGGATTCTCATCTGATCCATCGGAAAGAGCACGACCGGAAAATATTCAAACTCCGACTCCCCCGGATGATTCCCGGTTTTTTTTCGAAGTGTTTCGGCTACCCTTGAAGCACTTTTGCAGCGATGGTGACCATCTGCCACGTAGAAATTTTGTATAGAAGCAAACCCTTCCACAAAATCGACAGTGGAGGAAGTTTTCCATATTCTGTGGATCACTCCCCCTTCTCCGACATGCTCTATTAAGGGAGGTTGGGTGAGTGTAATTTTTTCAATGTGGAAGGTTACATCTGCGGTATCCTTGAATGTCAGCATAACCGGTTCGGCATGGGCCATCTGAGTGAGGATGTGTTTCGTCCGGTCATCTTCCTTATCGGGACGTGTCAATTCATGTTTCAGGATGACATCCTTGTCATAATCTTCTACTGAAGCACAGGTAAATACCCCTGTTTGGGTGTGATCACCCCTTTCAAGTTGGTAAATGTAGATAGCATGTCGATCGTCTTGTTGATAGAGATCTGATTTAAGCAGCCGTTGAAGATTTTCCGCCCCTTTCAGATAGACGGCATCGTCATGATATGGAGTTCCATCCGGCAGATCTATTTCGGGCCTGATAACATGCAAAAAGCTGTCAGGTTTACCTTCAGCCAATATTGCCGCTTCTTCTGTATTTATTACGTCGTATGGTACACAGGCTACTTCATCTACTTTATCTGTTCTCGGAAGCCAGCCTCTGAATGGATGTATTATTGCCATTTAATTCAATCTGTTTTCTTATTTTAATATGTACTTAAGTATACAAACTCTTTACCTTTTCAGCGTATAGAATCTTAACAATAATCTAAACCAAATAATTGAACGATGAGTGAGAATCTGAATAGTGATCAGCAGCAACAACTTCTTTTTATGATGCTACTTCAACAGCACGAGCAGATTGCTATGATGGGGATGGGTAAGATCAAAAACCCGGTTACCGATAAAGTGGAAAGGGAATTGAAATCAGCAAAATATGCGATTGATACCCTGGTGATGCTGGAGAAGTTTACGAAAGGTAATCTATCGAAAGAATTGGGGGGTTATCTGACACAGATGTTAACCAATCTGAGGCTCAACTATGCAGATGAGAAAAAAAAGGAATCATCTGATCATGGTGAAAAGGAGAAATCTTCAGATGACAAAGAGCAGTCATCAGATAAAAATTAGCGGATGTTTCAATTAAAAGCAGCCGGCGGAGTCGTTATTCGAAACCTTTCCAAAAAGAGTGAGATCCTGCTGATTAAAAGAAACGGTGTTTGGGATTTGCCGAAAGGAAAATTGGAATCCAATGAATCGGTTGAGGAGTGTGCCGTTCGAGAAGTAGAAGAAGAGACAGGTGCTAAATCACTTGTAATTGATCGATTTCTATGTAAAACCTATCACCACTATACAGATAGTGGGGAGCGAATTGAGAAGATTACAGATTGGTATTTAATGAGGGGAAACCAAGTATCTGCTTTCGAACATTTAAAACCTCAAAATAATGAAGGGATTACCGATTTGGAATGGGTGGATCCATTGGTTGCATTGGAAAAGGTACATTATGAGAATTTGACCATCGTGATCGAAAACGTACTTGATGCTTTAGCGATAGATCAAAACAAAAAAAGGTGTGATTCTGAGTGAGAATCACACCTTTTTTAATTTGTTTAAGATCAGAAACTGAAAGATCTAACCGGTTTAATTCTGCAATCTGAAATAGATCGGCAGACTGTACTGCACTCTAACCGGTCGGCCACGCTGCATTCCCGGAGTAAATTTTGCCTGACTCACAACACGGAGCGCTTCTTCATCAGCTCCACCACCTATGCCACGCATCACAATCGGATTCTCAACCTCACCTCTTTCGTTCACAATAAACTGAATGAAAACCCGTCCCTCAATGCCTGCACGTCTGGCCATCTCCGGATATTTGATTTGACGTTGAAGCTCACCGAGACCGCCAATTAATTCCGGCATTTCTTCAACAACTACAAAGAAATCCTCTTCGGGTTCTTCTTCTTGTGGCGGGGGTGGGGGTGGCGGCATACTTAACTGACCGCCCAAATCCAGATCTCCACCGATGTCAATATCTACATCTTCAAGAATTTCGTCATTTGGTACTTCCACCGGCACGGGAGGTCTGGGTGGAGGTGGAGGAGTCTCAATTTGTCGTGTCTGAATTATCTCTTCCATCTCAACAATCTCTTGTTCATCCAGAGTAACCTCTTCAGGTGCGAGGCTTGTCAGATCCATTCGGACCGCGACAATGAACAAAACCAATGTAAATAATAGACCGAGTTCAAGGAAAATCGTGTGATAATTTCTTAAGTCGGCATCGGGTTTCTTTCGTTCAATCATAAAGCGTGTTTGGTTGTCTTTTGTAAATTAACGGTGAAGTATAATTCATTTTGAGGTAACTTTCCAACGAACATTACCAATTCAATATTATTTTTTATTTTTTTTCAAAACCTTTTCTCCACTAATTATATAGCGATTTTTCAGTATTAAAAGCAATAATGTAGCCGATAAAGTCCCAACAATATCAGATATGACATCTAATATATTAGGTGTACGATTAATTGGTAATGCACCCTGAAGTATCTCAATGAGTATTCCGAATAGAGAACCGGCAACAAAAATCACCAATAAATGGGTGTCTATTTTTTTGAGTGAGAGCATCAGAAGTCCAAAAATAAATGTCCAGATGAAGAATAAACCAAAGTGCCCCAGTTTGTCGTACTGGTAAATTGAAAAATCTCCGATCTGATCGGATGGAGAAAGGGTGAGAAACAGAATAAATGCAGTAGCCGTGGTGAGCATCAGGCCGGTAACAGCTCGGTTTTTCAGTAAAAACTGTATTATGGACTCGATCATAAAAGATGCTCAGGGCTAAAGGGTTCGGATGAATCTAAGTCCGTGTATGTTTGATATCCATCAAGGAGTGCAGAAATCAGTGCTGTTTCCGTATTTGATGTGATCGAGAGAATCGAAATAATTGCACCTGACAATACATCCCCAAAACCGGCACGGTTAAACATCGTCGTTTTATATCCGGTAATATAGGATTCTAAACCCGGTTGAGCGACAAAAAGAGGATTCCCCTTGAGGAGTAAGGTAACGTTTTGATTTTCTGCAAAACTCTGTGCCCATTGATGCCTTGAAAAATCATTCTCCGTAAAGTCACCATTTAAAAATGATTTTGCTTCACCTATATGAGGTGTAAGAATCCACTTTTTTTTCCGGTTATCAGGCACCTTTTTAAATTGATCATAAAAAGAGAGGCCATCAGCATCCAAAACGACAAAACCGTCATGGGATTGGACGATTTTTTTCAGCAGCTTTCCTGTCTCACTGTTTTTCCCAAGGCCGGGTCCGATAAGCAGTGCACCCGGTTTGTTTTGAAGGGATTGAATAATCGTTTCAGCATGATCTTCCCGGAAGTATGAGTCTGAAGGGTTACCAACGGGTACTTTTATAATATTCGGGAGATTGAGATCATACACCGGCATCAATTTTGACGGTGAATAGAGGAATACAGCCCCGGCACCCTGTTTCCAGGCACTTCTGGCAGCAAGAATGGCTGCACCGGTGAGCCCTTCTGATCCTGCAATAATGTGAACTACACCTCCATCATATTTATGTCTGGCACCTTTTCTGGAAATGGAGTGGGGGGAGGTTAAATCACCCCGGATTAAACGGGCTGATGGTTGTTCATATAGATGCCGGGGAAATGGCAA
The DNA here is from genome assembly GCA_040879905.1 of Balneolaceae bacterium. GTDB lineage: Bacteria > Bacteroidota > Rhodothermia > Balneolales > Balneolaceae > Rhodohalobacter. The sequence continues at coordinate 5,342 of JBBDJK010000025.1, forward strand.
AGGGATCAACTGAACGGAGCCGGTGTATTGATCGGCTTGATTCAGGTAGAATCCAATTTTTTGGGTACCAAAAGTAAATGTAGAAGTAGCCTTAATAGCTGATCCATGAATGTCACCGGTATCTGCATTGAGGCCGGTTGGGATATCCATCGCATAGACCGGCAGACCGGATTGATTGACTGTTTGAATCAGGTCGGGAACCGGATCCCTTAAATCTCCTTTGAGCCCGGTACCAAACAGCCCGTCCACGATATAGTCTGTTTTGTTAAAATCAGATTCATGAATCGAATCAATAAAGGTAACATTTGCACCGGCTTGTTGACACTTTATCAGCAGGTTCAGATTTTTTTGAGTGTCATCTGAAAGGTCATCATCTCCAAAAAGCAGTAGTATGGAAGCGGAGTGGTTGGAATCATTCATCAGATATCTGGCTGCGGCCAGTGCATCCCCTGCATTGTTGCCTTTACCACAGATAAACAGTCCGGTTCGATTCTCACCCTGATGATTTAAAATTTGTTGAGCAGCTCCGGAAGCGGCTATCTCCATCAGGGTGAAACCATCGATTCCAAATTCATGAATCGTACGATGATCGAGCTGACGTGTTTGTGATGCAGTATAGAGACGGTCAGATTCCGGTATTTGAATTGAAATAGTCATTTATATCAATATATAACGATCAATCAGTATTAATCTAATGTAATATGGATGATTCAAAAAGGGATGGCAAACTATGAAATTATGATTTCGTCCCTGTTTGATTCATTGAAATTCGATTAACGGTTTTTTTTAAAAAACAGTATTAATAAGAGCGTGCAAAAAGGACTCTTTGAGAAGATTTTTCACCCGTGACCATACATTTACCCGGACTCTTATCACCCTGCAATGGAATACACCGAATCGTGGCTTTTGTTTCCTCTTTAATTCGTGTTTCTGTTTCGGCTGTACCATCCCAATGGGCATACACAAAACCACCCTCTTCGATTACTTTTTTAAATTCATCATAATCTTCAACTGTACGGGTCTGATTATCTTGCCTTTCTTTAGCCGTATTAAATAAGTCAATTTGAATGGTATCCAACAGATTAACAATATGAGTTGCGGCACCGGTCATTGGAATAAGTTTTTTATCCAGAGTATCTCGTCTGGCAAGTTCCAGATTACCATTTTTCACATCCCGTGGGCCTACTGCAATTCTCAGAGGGACTCCCTGAGCTTCATGTTCGGCAAATTTCCACCCCGGTTTGAAATGATCACGATCGTCCAGTTTAACCGAAACACCTTTTGTTTTCAACTCTTTGATCAAAGGTTCAACATATTCACATACTTCATTTTTTTCCTCATCCGATCTGAAAATAGGTACAACGACTACTTGAACAGGGGCCAGTTTCGGTGGTAACACCAGGCCGTTATCGTCGGAATGAGTCATGATTAACCCACCGATAAGCCGTGTTGAAACTCCCCAGCTTGTAGCCCAGACATATTTATGTTCGCCGTCGGTATCCTGAAACTTTACATCAAATGCTTTTGCAAAATTCTGTCCCAGGAAGTGGGAAGTGCCGGCTTGCAGGGCTTTTCCATCCTGCATCATTGATTCAATGCAGTAGGTGTCGACCGCACCGGCGAACCTTTCGGATTCGGTTTTTACACCGGTCACAACCGGCATGGCCATATACTCTTCAGCAAACGTTCGATACACTTCGAGCATTTGCAACGTTTCATCCACGGCTTCCTGTTCCGTTGCATGTGCTGTATGTCCCTCTTGCCACAAAAACTCCATGGTTCGTAAAAACAGGCGTGTTCGCATCTCCCATCTCACTACATTGGCCCATTGATTGATCAGAATAGGGAGATCACGATAGGATTGGATCCAGTTTTTATACGCATCCCAAATAATCGTTTCGGAAGTAGGGCGCACGATCAGTTCTTCATCCAGTTTAGAGTCCGGGTCCACTTCAACACCACCATCAACGCTTTTCAGACGGCTGTGAGTAATCACGGCACACTCCTTGGCGAAACCTTCTACGTGTTGAGCCTCTTTTGATAGAAATGATTTTGGAATAAAGAGTGGAAAGTAGGCATTTTCATGTCCGGTCTCTTTGAACATTTGGTCGAGAGCGGCTTTCATATTTTCCCAAATGGCAAAACCGTTTGGGCGGATTACCATACAGCCTCTAACGGGAGAATGGTCAGCCAGTTTAGCCTCCTTTATGACATCCAGGTACCATTGAGAATAGTCGTCTGTTCT
>JBBDJK010000026.1:0-1382 GCA_040879905.1 Balneolaceae bacterium
GTCTGTTAATTCGTTGTTTTGATAGATGCTGAAATGTTCCGGTTTCAGGGACGATGGATCAGGTGGATCAGACAGTGTGACAAGAATTCTTGAAGAGTGAATCACGGAGATGGATTCTGTATCAAAAGAGTTTGTGACTGAAAATGAAACTTCTGTATCCGGATCGATCATTTCTCCGGCAGTACTCTCAATATCACTTATCGTTAAGTTGTATTCACCACTATTGAAGGGTTCAACAAACGACAAGTTCACGATATTTTCCTCTGTGAGTGAAACGGCTGACGGATTCCCAACCCCGTTATTTACTATAAAATTGTCATTTAGAACGGAAGATTCTTTAATCTCCAGGTTAAATTCTACCTCCAGCTGATTTGCATGAATCAGATCAATCCCTTCAATCTGCAGATCCGGCGGATCATCAGCAGGTTCTTCCTGAAATTCAGTAATGGTGATATCGTCGAAGAAAAACTTATCCAGATTCGCTCCACTATATACGACCATCAGGCCAAAAAAATTTGATGTATTGTACGTATTATCATTCACGATGGGTGAATCGGCAACCGGGTTACTCCCATACCCTTCACTCAAAAATATCTGCCAGTCACCCTCGAGGCTTCGTTCAATACGGATTTGATATCCTGTATCTTGCTCAATAACTGTTTCGGTTTCAACAATTATTTCACTTTGAAACGAACCGTTATCCACTCTTCCCAATTTAAACACACGATTACCGGAATTATCACCGGCTCTGACGGCATATCCATTCATCGTGCTCGTTGCGTCGCCCCCAATGATATTAAAGTCATCACTATCAGATATCAGGACAAAGAAGGTTCGGTTGTTATTACTTGGACCCACTTCAGGCCTGTAATAAAATTCCCAGGAACCATAAACGGTCTCTGAATTTGTAGAAAGAACAGACTTTCCGGCTTCTTCACTATTTAGTCGTAAAAGGTGATTATCATTTTCATTGACATTTAAAAAATCATCTAAATCCCCCAACCAGGAGGGATTTTGGGTTAAATCCTGATCTTCAAAATCTTCTGATAGAATCACCTGACGTGCATTCAGCACACTTGAGCATGAGATGAACAGCACAAAAAAAAGGAGTGATTTTAAAAAACCGAACGTACTCCATGAACCCTTTTTCTTATTAATCATTTGAATGGAGTTCCCTGACATACGATCTGTAATAACTCTTGATATTTCTTCTTTTTACTGCAGAAAAAGGGAGTTGCGGTTATCCGCCGCAACTCCTTTTGGATTCCGAAAAGTGGGCCCAACCACTTTTCAATCGTCACTGTTGTTCGTTTTCTGTAGTTATATGAGCCAAAAAACAGCAATTCCTTACAGAATTTTTTAAAAAAGTTGGGGATTGATTT
>JBBDJK010000027.1:0-1379 GCA_040879905.1 Balneolaceae bacterium
ACGTCTCACGTCTCACCTTTACCACCGTAACCTGTGCCGGGGCGTTGTATCTGACAGGGGAGAGGGTAAACCCCAAACCGCTATTTACATTCAACAGCAAATTTTCCAGCATCCAGTGCCCATTTACATATTGTGTCTCTTCCCTAACAGCGGTTGCCGGGTAAAAAAAGAACGGAATGCGAATTTGTCCGCCGTGAGTGTGAGCTCCAAACAGCAAGTGCATGTCTTTTTTTAAAGATTGATCAATGAGCCTGTCAGATGCTTGATGACTGAAAAGAATTTTCAGAGATTCCTGATCTGACTCCTCAAGGAGTATATTCAGTGAATCATTGGTTATTCTTGTACTGTAAATCTCTGTGATACCTGAAATTTTAATTTTAGAACCGTGATGATCGAACCAGAAATTTTCATTATCCAGAACGGTCACACCTTTAGTTTCCAGGACTTCGGTAATAAAGTCGGGATCATTCCAATAATCGTGATCTCCCAGCACCGCGAACGTACCGTACGTTGATTCAATTTTAGCAAGAGCATCTGCACCATTGTCTACGTATTCACTACCGGATGTAATCAGATCCCCACCAAACAGGACCAAATCAGGATTTGTCTCATTTATTTTCTTCACATACCGATCCATTTTTGCATCATTTGTGTATTGATCGGCATGCAGATCTGCAACATGTACTATGGTTAACGGACTAAACGTCGTCATTAAATCCGTCTCCGGTATCACATAATCAATAGAAACCGAAGTGATGCGATGGGTATCCCAAATTAATTTCCCGGCGGTGTATGCAAGAGTTATGATGATTAGGCTCAAAAAAAAGCGTGCAAAATGCCTTCCGATTTCCAGCTGGGGTTTACGTGAGAATCGTTTAGCGATGGGAAGCAGAAGATCATGCAATAAGAGCCAATTGAGCATTGTACCCGCAAAAATCAACCCATACCAGAACAAGTAAATGAATAGAACCGGCCCATCGTTGCGTTCAAATGAATTGGTTATCCAATACTGTATCAATCCACCAACCGGATATGTGAAAAAAAGGATAGCGGCGATGAAATAGAAGGAGAAGTAAAATCGTGTCGATTGAGGTTGAACAAGTTTTAGGCTTCGATAGTATCTGAATCCAAAGTAGAGAAACAGAACCAGAAGAATCGTTGCTGCGTATGACACCATTCGGAGCGGCCAGGGCATAGGGTATCGTGTTGATGTTCAGTTTTATTAATTGATGAACTAATATAACGAAATATTTGAATTCGGTGTGAGTTTGACGGTGTTCTTTATATCTATTACAATCATCAAATGATTTTAAAAGGTACTGCCCCTCCGGGGCATTGATATCTTGGGAAAGCTTGTGGTTTACAAAGATAGTGCCACA
>JBBDJK010000028.1:0-7402 GCA_040879905.1 Balneolaceae bacterium
ATAACAGGCACCGGTCGGGTTTGAAGGTGAACAAAGGATGATCGCTTTGGTTTTATCGGTTAGTGCATCATCAAGTTGACCCGGGGTCAGTTTAAAATCATTTGAAAAGAGAGTATTCACAATAACCGGTGTGCCTTCAGCCAATTTTACCATTTCCGGATAAGAGACCCAATATGGAGCCGGAATCACTACTTCATCACCCGGATTAATGGTAGCGAGGAGAGTGAAACCGATCGATTGTTTGGCACCATTTGACAGTACAATTTGATTCGGTTCATACCTCATTCTGTTCTCTTGAAGTAATTTTTTACTGATAACTTCCCTCAATTCGGGCATTCCGGTATTCATCGTATAACCATGGAACCCATCTGTAATCGCTTTGATTGCAGCATTGCAAATATGTGGTGGAGTTTTGAAATCTGGTTCCCCGGCACTTAAAGAGATGATTGAAGCACCTTCTCTGGCTAATTCTTTAGCTCTTGCTGAGATTTTTAATGTTTCTGATGGGGAGAGATTATAAGCCCGGTTTGAGATCATGATTTTGATTAAAAATTACTTTTTAGTTTTATGAAATATAACGAATTAGAGAGGAGAAACGGAGAGAAGTTTGATAGGCATTTTCCATATCTGACATCCATCTAAAATGATATACAGTTTAAGTAGATATTGAAAAATGAAGAATTGAGTGTAATTTACATATCGTTAAACTTTTTCTTTAGAGCAACAGCAACATTATCGGGAACAAAACTGCTCAGATCACCACCCCAGGCTGCGACTTCTTTAACGATTGTGGCTGATATGAACGTCAGTTGTTCGCCCGGCATCAGAAAAAGTGTATCAATTTCTGGGGCAAGTCGGCGATTCGTCAGAGCCATTCTGAATTCGTATTCAAAATCGGAGATTTGTCTGACCCCTCTCAGAAGTATGCGTACTTTCTTTTTTCTTGCATAGTCAATCAAAAGGCCTGTAAACTGTTCAATTTCAATTTTGTCCTTCCATACCTTACTCTGAATAGCTTCTTCAATCAGTGCAACTCTCTCCTCTCCGTTGAAAACAGAAGATTTTTTGTTATTTACAGCAACTGTTACGTAAACTTTATCGAACATTTTGGCTGCTCTCTCTAAAATATCAAGATGTCCGTTTGTAAGTGGATCAAATGACCCCGGAAAGATGGCTGAATTTTTCATAATTGTTGATTTGTATCTCTATGAATGCTAAAAATCAAAACCGGCTTACTTGCTGTTCTTCGGTTTATCAGTTGTTTGAACGGTACAAGAGTAATACGTAAAAGAATAACATCAGAAATCTACATTGTTCAGCTTAAAAATACTAACGATGGTTCTGCCGTACGGTTTTGAAAAAACGCATTGAGGGTGATCTGCAAAATTGTGGCGTTTATCATGCTCTAAGATGAACCATCCATCTTCTTTAAGCCAATCATTCTTCATAACGATATCGATCATCTCTGTCATTTTATAATATTCGTAAGGAGGATCTGCAAAGACAAAATCAAATTGGCCATAATCTTTTTCCAAAAACAGTTCCGTATCCATTGTAAGTGTTGAGATCTGCTCACTGATCCCAAATTGTTTTGCAGTCTTTTCAATTTGTTTGATATGATCCGATACAGAATCAACAAACAGAGACGTTGAGGCACCTCTGGATATGGCTTCAAATCCAAGATTTCCACTTCCGGCAAACAGGTCCAGAACACGTGTTTGATCGAAATAAACCCGGGCATCTATCACAGAGAACATTCCTTCCTTGGTTCGGTCGGATGTAGGGCGTAGCAGGTCGGTTTTTGGAATGGGTATATTTCGACCTTTCAATTTACCGGTGATGATCCTCATTCAACCAATTCTTTATATTCCATATTCAGACTGGAGATAATGGCAGGAAAAGCACTTTCAAGCCGAAATCCATAGGTTTTTTCTTTAGCATTTACACGCATTTTTTGAAGAGAATCTAAAAAATGGATCGTCCCGTGGTCGTACCAATAGCCTTGTAAAATATCTGTGACATTTTTACTGAAATGCCCAAAAATAAACGTTTCATCATGCATCCCACTCATCCATGATAGTTTGTCAGCATAGAGATTCCACAAATATGGCAGATCCGTGATTACATCAAATTCCAGATATGTACAACCTCTCAGCTTGCCCAGTATAAATGAACTTATTGTGAGTACATTCTCCTGACAATTAACGATCAAAAATGATCCGCGATTGCGAGTATGATGCTGCCATTCCATTCCAATTTCAAAATCTGACAGATATTCGCTGATATTAAATGAACGAAACAGTTCGTCAAATCCGGCCATGGTTTGGCTGTCTCTCAGAAGTAACAGACGGGAATCGGTATTGCTTACTGAGTACCACGTTGCCTGAATCTGACTCCGATCGGAACCGCGCATTAACAGTTGAATATGCGCTTCTCTTTCTGAAGCATCATCATAAACCGATTTTGGCACAACAGACCAGCACTCTTCTGCAGCCGGGGCGAGAACCTTCACGGTACCGCAGCGATACTCATTACGAATCTCTTCAATAGCACTCTTTAATGCAGGAAACCCGGATACACTGCCGGTGAGTATCGCCTGACCGATATCAAAATTAAAATCGATACTTCCAATTCGGGCGAGTTGTCCGTCCTGTTTGGGATTATTTACGGAGTAAAACAGATGATTACCCGTGTAGCAAACACCCAAACAAGACTGAACGGGTTCCATTTAGTTCCAGTTTGGAGCGTTAAGCATTGTAGTACGTTCCAAATCACCGATTCGGTCACCGGTACCGGGATTCTCCAGAAGATAAAGTTTTGGTCGTAACGTATCATTGAGAGTATACTCAAAACGATTATGTGGTGGACGTGGACTGAAAACAATGGAATCAGGGTTGTAAACATGAGGAGGCTGAAATGTAAACATTGAGTCTCCACGTTCTACCATTAGCGAATCTGTTTTCAGGAACGTAATTAAACTGTCCAGCCCTCCTTCCGTGGGAGGAAAATCACCTTTTCGTGATCGATACTGTACAAGGACATCGCGAACCAATTCCATTCTATAGCGTTCGCGTTCAACCATTTCCCTCTCCTCAATAACTTCCTGGTATGGATCTACAATAGATCGATAGAGAAACCAAGCCAAAAATACGATGAGGATAGCTAATACAATTGTTAAGATGTTGTTTCGAGTCGTTAAATCCATGTGAGAAAATGTATTGGTTTGCGATATTGGATTAAAATAATTGAAAGAGCAAAATAAATGCAGACATCTTGATATGCAACTTTCTTAGTTAAACAATACAGTAAGATAATAATGATCTGCTAATAAATGCTTTTTTTTCGTGAAAGAAGTAATAAATATTCAAATAAAGGAGATTTCATTCCTCTAAGTTGAAATTTTTTATAATCTAAAAGGTTCAATTCAGAGCGGTTAAGTACTTTTTTTTCAAAATAGTACCCAAAAAGTGACTCAATCTCTTCTAAATTTACACTAAATGGAGGTCCATTCATTTCTAATTGATTATATGAGAGTATGTGCATCAATATTTTGGTTTTCGGTGAAGACAGGTCGTGTAACTTTTCAGAGAATTGTTTTCTCATCGCAGGTGGAAGCGCAATAATGGAACCTTTATCATAAATCAGATCCACATCCGGCAGTTTACGTAATGGGAATTTCAAAAAATTTCCACACCAATATTCAATGTTTCCTGATGTGTAGATATCAAAACCGGCAAATTTTTTATGGTTGGATTTGAGTTGATGTTCTTCAAAAAACTGTTTTATAGCTACTTTTGAAAGCTCTACGGCGACCACTTTGCCCACTTTTTTTGAAATCCAATACACATCTTTGCTTTTTCCGGCAAGAGGTACCAATACAATCGGTTCAGAGAGCATTTTAAGAAGATCCCAGTACTGCTCAAGTCCGGGGTATTCGTTCTCCATATGAAAACCGATATTCCCTTTATTCCATCGGCTGATCCAATAACTGAGTTCCATGTGTGGGTTTTATTCTTCAGAATTAAACAATAGTTTTCAGAGTTGTTTTCAAAAGGATACTCAATTCAAATCAAACTTGTAAACCGGTTTCATAGTTGAACAGATCTATTTTAAAACTGGCAATTCCAAACATAATCAGCAATCTGTCCGTCCCACTTCTGGGTGCTGTCGATACGGCGTTGGTGGGACATCTGGATCAAGTTTATTATCTGGGCGCCCTGGCTGTCGGTAGTGTCATTTTTAATTTTATTTTTTGGGGATTTGGGTTTCTAAGAATGGGAACGACCGGGTTAACCGCGCAGGAGTATGGAAAACGTGATCGTCAGGAAATGATGATGATTTTAGCCCGAGTGCAGTTCATTGCATTGGGAATCGGTTTGTTGATCCTCTTTTTACAGCAACCCATCATATCGCTTAGTTTTCTCTTAATTGAGAGCTCAAGGGAAGTCGCTGAGTACACAAAGGTCTATTATGATATCAGGATCTTTACAGCCCCGGCTGTACTGGCATTATATGGATTAAATGGGTGGTTTCTGGGTATGCAAAACGCTGCATACCCGATGATTATAACAATCATGCTAAACTTGCTGAACATACTATTAAATGTGATCTTTATTTATGGTTTTGGGATGCATGTGGATGGTGTGGCTTATGGTACATTGATATCAACTTATCTTGCACTTGTTCTTGCAATCATTCTTTTTATGAAACGCTATAGACGTTATTTAGCTCATTTTCTACAATCAGAGATCTTCAATGTCATCGAATTGAAGAAATATTTTTCAGTGAACAGGGATATCTTTATCCGCACACTCTGCCTTATTTTTGCATTTTCATTTTTTACGGCAGTATCGGCCAGGCAAGGTGACCTTATTTTAGCCGCCAACACCATCCTTTTACAATTTTGGTTTATTGCATCTTATGGGATTGACGGATTTGCTTATGCCGCGGAGAGTCTGGTGGGCCGTTTTAAAGGAAGCAGAGATCAGAATGCGCTCCGGACGGCTGTTTTTTATACCCTCGGGTGGGGGCTCGCGCTGGGCCTGGCAGGAACTCTTGTTTATGCCGCTGCCGGAAATCAGATCTTGTATCTGTTTACAAACAATTTAGAGGTGATTGAGCTGGCACAAACGGTCTTGTTCTGGACAATCATCGCACCATTGGTATCGAGTATTTGTTATGTTTTGGATGGTGTTTTTATCGGGGCAACTGCTACAAAACCGATGCGGAATACCATGCTTCTATCCACATTTTTAATCTTTTTGCCGGCCTATCATGTAGGCACCCTCTATTTGGGTATTCACGGATTGTGGCTGGCGATGGTTCTGTTTATGATCTCGAGAGGGTTCGCATTGGCACTGTATCTGCCAAACGCTGTTTTAAAATCACATGATGTGACCCGGTTCAATCGGGAAAGATAAAAATGGAACTTTTTTCTGTTTTTGATATAGAAAAGGTGATCGTTCACCGGTAAACTTGATCGCTAAATGAGGTTGTTTGTATAACCGAATGTCATTATTTAAAAATATATACATTACTTAACCAATGAGCCGGGATCCTCGAATCTTTTTGAAGCATCAGAAAGTTATAAGCGATGGATCAAAAATGCTGATAATTTTATATTAAATAGGTCGCTATGTCAAAAAAAATATTAATCATGAGGCACGCAAAGTCATCATGGGATAACAGTTCACTTCGAGATTTTGACCGGCCGTTAAATGAGAGAGGGGAAAGAGATGCTCCCCGAATGGGCAGGTATTTACAGGAACTCGGAATGATTCCGAATCAAATTGTGAGTTCACCTGCTGCCAGAGCGAAAGCTACTATTTTAAAAGTGTCGGAAGAGGTGGGTTATCATGAGAATAAAATTCTCTGGAATGAAGATCTCTATTTTAAAGGAAGTAACGCTTATATAGAATCCATCCGGAGAATGAATGATGAGTCAGAAGTGGTTATGGCTGTCGGGCACTATCCAATGGTTGATGAAGTGGTCTCCGGGTTGCATGGGCAAATGTTGAAAAAACATTTTGGAACAGCAACGATTGCCTGTTTAGAATCGGAATCAGAACAATGGAGTGATGTAGAGCCGGGATCCTGTAAGTTGTTGTGGATGGTCAGTCCGAAAGAGTTATCCAAGGACTCATAATGGATTAATTTTTCACAGAGTTCCTTTACTATAAATGGGTTAAAAACCTTATATTCATGAGTACCTATTAACCGAATAGATGTTCGAACCAGATGATATACAAGCAAAAATTTTATTATCTCACGAAAACCCCGTTAAGTGCTGAAGGAGCCAAGAATGTAGAAATTATAGACAGAGCCGATGACAGCAATCAATTTCCGCAGCTCTTTCAGAAATATGAAGAGTTAAGATCTCACGCTTTTAATGAGGATAAGTTATACAGTATTGTCAGGGCAGATGATATCTATGACCTTGTAAGGACCGGAACCGAGAAAGAGGCAAAAGAGCTTGCATTTGAAAATGCAGAACCTGAGATCGTCACAAATTTACAACACAGGGTGATGCAAAAGGGGGATAAAAATGCAAAAGCGATATTGAAAGAGGTTCATCAGGTAGAGTGAATTTATTTTCAAATCGTTATTTGACCGGAATCTGAATCTTTTGTGTGGTTTACTTGAGAAATTGGAATGTTGATTTCCGGAATGATTGAGCGAGAAATATTGTGATATTAAAGGAGCGAATATGGGTTTTATGGAATAACTCATGTTTAAATCATCAATAAAAGAGAAAATAAAGAGGAGAATAATGGATGTAAATATTGGAATCTCAAAAGAGAACAGGGAAGTAATTGCAAAGGGGTTGTCGAAGGTACTGGCAGACAGTTATATGGTCTATTTGAAAACCCACAACTACCATTGGAATGTAACCGGTGAGCATTTTAACTCGCTACATGTACAATTTGAAGTTCAGTATACTGAATTGGCAACCGCAATTGATGAAATTGCTGAACGAATACGTTCTTTAGGATACAGAGCACCGGGCTCATTTAGAGAGTATGCTGAACTCACCGCAATTAAAGAAGATACAGATCAGCCAAAAGCAATGGAGATGGTGCGCAGATTGGCGGTCGACAATGAAACCATATTAAGAACAGCCCGTGAGGCATTGCCGGCTTGTCAGCAAGCCGATGATGAAGCAACAATCGACTTGCTGACTCAACGGCTGCATGTTCATTCCAAAACAGCCTGGATGCTGAGAAGCAATCTGGCTTAGGAATTAATACAGTGGAGCCTTTGAAAAACCTGTTCTTTTGTCCAATCTCTGCGTTATCAGAGAATTAAAATCCTCACATATGGCCAATATGCTGCGGTTTTAATTCTCCTCTGGCCTTGATCTTGAACAAAACTCCAAGTTTTTCAAAGGCTCCACAGTATAATA
>JBBDJK010000029.1:0-1359 GCA_040879905.1 Balneolaceae bacterium
TTGATCTACGTAACCAGAAAAGCTCATTTTAATTCATCACATCGATTACACAATCCGGCCAAATCGGATCAATGGAACCGTGATACTTATGGAAAGTGTAATAACCCGAACTGGCATGGCCACAATTATGTCATTGAGGTAACCGTTGCAGGGTTACCCGATCCGGAAACCGGTTTTGTCATCGATCTCGGATCTCTAAAAAAAATCATCAAACAACACGTTATTGATCCATGTGACCATAAAAACCTGAATAAAGAAGTTCCTTATTTGAAAGGGGTTATCCCATCTACTGAAAATCTCTGCAAAGCCTTTTATAAGGTAATGGAAGAGGATGTTAACCGTGCAGCTTCCGAAGGTTCAACACTCTATTCGGTCAGACTCTTTGAGACGGAACGAAATTTTGCAGAATATTGTCCTGAGTCAGTTCAATAAAAGTTAAAGCATAAACCATTTGTATATGATCTCTACCGGAATTAAAAAATTCTACGACCCGACATTTGTCGTGAGTGAACAGTATAGAAACTCTCTTCCTGATTTGCAGAATGGCCCTTCATCTACCATCGAAGGGGCGAATGTTCCTATTCAGCAAGTAGGTATCTCCAATTTTAAATTACCATTGAAGTACCCTACTCCTGAGGGTGAACTTTTAACACTCGAGACCTCCGTGGATGGATATGTTGGCCTGGATGCCGGCAAAAAAGGGATCAACATGGGCAGGATCATGAGAACGTTTTATCGGTTTAAAGATGATGTGTTTCATCCGGATAAACTGGAATCCATTTTACGGGCTTATAAAGAAGATTTGAATAGCCACACTGCCTTTCTGCAGCTCAGTTTCAATTACCCGATGATCAAAAAAAGCTTGCGGTCAGACTATGAGGGTTATCAATATTATAAGGTATCACTTGAGGGAAAACTGGATGAAGAGAACAGATATACCGGTTTTATCCATCTGGACTTTGAATACAGCAGTGCGTGCCCATGCTCATTTGAATTGGCTGAACACGCACGGGAGACCCGGGATCTTGCGGCGATACCACACAGTCAGAGAAGTGTTGCCAATATCACTGTTCAGCTAAATGAAGAGATGTTTATAGATGATCTGGTATTTATGTGCAGAGAGGCACTTCAAACCGAAACACAGGTGATTGTAAAGCGTGAGGATGAGCAGGCGTTTGCAGAGATGAATGGCGCCTATCAGAAATTCGTAGAAGATGCCGCCCGGCTGATGTACGATGTGCTCAACGAAGATGACAGAATCCGTGATTTTGTGGTCCGCTGCGCCCACCTGGAAAGCCTGCATAGCCATGATGCCGTATCCAGGATTTGTAAAGGAGTAGTGAATGGCTTGCGATGAGA
>JBBDJK010000030.1:0-1339 GCA_040879905.1 Balneolaceae bacterium
GTAAACTACAAATAATTCATTTTTTAGCCGCAAAACCAAGCATGATTTCAACGAAACAGGCCATCACCCTTGAAGAGAAATATGGAGCTCATAACTATCACCCACTGCCGGTTGTCCTGTCAAAGGGTGAAGGGGTCTTTGTATGGGACCCGGAGGGGAATCGTTATTTCGATTTTTTATCAGCTTACTCTGCTGTTAATCAAGGTCATTGCCATCCCGATATCATCCATGCACTGAAAGTTCAAAGTGAAACTCTCACACTCACTTCCAGAGCATTTTACAACAATGTATTGGGAGAGTTCGAAATGAAACTCTCTGAAATGTTCGGATTCGATCGGGTGCTTCCAATGAACACAGGTGCGGAAGCCGTTGAAACTGCCATTAAAGTTGCTCGAAAATGGGGGTATGAAGTGAAAGGTGTCCCCGAGGATCAGGCTAAAGTGGTTGTTTGTGAAAATAATTTTCACGGCCGGACAATCTCAATCATCTCTTTTTCGAGTAACCCGGAAGCCAAGGATCATTTCGGTCCTTATACACCCGGTTTTATAACGATCAAATACAATGACACAGGAGCCCTTCGCGAAGCTCTTTCGGATAACAGCGTCGTTGCCTTTTTGGTTGAACCGATTCAGGGCGAAGCCGGTGTGAATATGCCGGATCAAAACTATATCCGCGAAGCTGCCGCCCTCTGTAAAAAACAGAATGTGCTTCTTATTTGTGATGAAATACAGACCGGTATTGCACGTACAGGCAGCTTGCTCGCAACGTGTGGAGAGTGTCATTGTGAATTTAAATGCGAACGACAACCTGAACATTACACAAGGCCGGATATGTTGATTTTAGGCAAAGCTCTTTCCGGCGGGGTCTATCCTGTCTCTGCGGTGTTGGCTGACGATGAAATCATGAATGTACTGAAACCCGGTATGCACGGATCTACGTTCGGTGGAAATCCACTGGCCGCTAAAACTGCAATGGCTGCTCTGGATGTTGTTTATGATGAACGCTTAATCCAGAATGCACGGAATCTTGGAAATATTTTCAGAAATGAAATGAACCGGCTCAAAAAGGATTGTTCACTGATAACCAAAGTGAGAGGTAAAGGACTTCTGAATGCGGTTGAAATTGATGACCGGCCGGAAGGTGAAACAGCCTGGAATCTCTGTGTTGAACTGAAGAATAATGGACTGTTAGCTAAACCTACACACGGTAATATCATCCGTTTTGCTCCTCCATTGGTTATGACAGAGAAGCAACTCATGGAATGTGTAGATATTATTCGAAGGACTTTTCTTGAGTTTAAAAAATGATCTTTTATAACTTTGAACAGATCTCTAAATAA
>JBBDJK010000031.1:0-7186 GCA_040879905.1 Balneolaceae bacterium
GGGATTGATTTGTGATATTGATAAACATTTCATTATCCATTATCGGCCTGACATCGGTGTTGGCTGTTTGAATCGTAGATGCATAGATTAATCGGACCACCCTGTGATATTTTTCATAATCAATTTTGTCTGATGTATCAGTGGGTTGATGATAATCCTCATGAACACCGGTAAAGAAAAAGACAAAGGGAACACCTAATCTGCCAAAATTCCAATGATCACTTCTTCTGTAAAATTGATTTCGATCTGTCAAATCATTGTATGCACGATCCAGATTTAAATTGACAGTAAGATCATTTGCAATAACGACCAGACTATCCAATCCCGAAGAGATGATCTCTCCGCCTATCAGATATACAGAATTAAAATCCCCTCTTTCAACACTATCTGTATCACTTCGGCCAATCATATCAGCGTTAAAATTAGCAATGGTCTGTTCAATCGGGATGATAGGGTGGTCGGAATAGTAACGAGAACCGAGCAACCCCAGCTCTTCACCTGATACATGGAGTAAGAGTATACTCCTTTTAGGGAGAAATCCTTCCGATTTTGCCTCGTTCAGTGCCCCGGCAATAGCCATTAAAGCAACGGTGCCACTCCCATTGTCATCTGCACCATTATAAATTAATTCTTCCCCATTACGATCTAATTCAATTCCGAGATGGTCATAATGAGCCATCAGAACCAAGACTTCATTTTTTAGCTCAGAATCTCCACCCTCAAAAAAAGCGACCACATTTTTTGCCTGTAAGGTGCCGGGGAAATAAGGTTCATAATGAAGTTCATATGAAGTACTGCTTGTATTAAATTGATTAGCATTAACAGAAATGGATTCTTTTAAGTCCGCAATGGCCTCTTCAGAATCTAATCCAAGAATCTGAGTGATCATCTTCGGACTAACGTATTTAATATTATCAACAGGATACCGCCGATCGGAGTTTTCATCAAGATAAGCAAGCTGCAACCTTCCGTAAGATTGACTGAAATGGGTATTTTCACCTATGAAATTTTCGTATTGCGGTGTAATAAAATCGGAAATAAGTAATACACCATTGGCGCCATAATTTTTAAGGATATTATCGATCCGATTGTTCAAATCAAGATCAGCATCCGTTAATCCGGTTTGATCGTTTAATAGTGATTCATGAGGTTCTTCGAAGATTAACACCCATGCATTTTCTGTGAGATCTCTGTCCAGTTGAGAGAATCCGAGTTCAGGATGATCGATTCCAAATCCGGCAAAAACAATGGATCCTTGAAGTGGGGTGAAACCGTTTAATACAGATGTATATTCAGCTGTAATTCCTGTTTTTTCAGTTGATCGATTTACGACTACGGTTTTATCTTTTGAAACTTGATATGTCGTGTAGACCAAGCTGTCAATTCTGGTTGTTGTCAGATCAAAATGCTGAAAATAGGTGTTATTATCTCCTATCGGAGTTAATTGAAGCTCTTTATAATAATCGGACAAATAGTCGGCAGCTTTACGAATTCCGGGAGTTGCGGTACCTCGTCCCTCAAGCGAATCGTGAGCGATAATTTCGAGATGATTTCTAAGAAGTTGGGGTTGGATATAGTTGCTGAAAGTAAGGAGTTCTTCCGTGTCAGCATCAACCGTAGTTTGTTCAAATACGGTGCAACCGGTCAACAGAATTGTGATAAGAATGATAGGCGCAATTGATCGGTTCATAAGTTGATTAATTTGATTTAGAAGGACCGATGATTTCGTCAACGGCTTTGAGATCGATAAAAAATTGAGTTGGGTCATTATTTTCGATGTAGAGATTGATTTGCTGTTCTTTTAGCATTTCAAGAATGGCCAGAAATGTCACAACAATAGCGATGGCAGTTCTCAGGTCCAGACAGATTGAGGAAAATGAAGTTCGCCCTTTTTGTTGCAGGGTTTGCAGTATATATTCAGATTGCTGTTCAACCGTTATGGTTACTTTTTCAACAGAGTGGTAACTGTGTTGTCGCTTGATATCAGCCAAAACCTTTCGGAAAGCACTCATCAGGTCAAAGATTGTTACATCCTTAAGCGCTTCACCGGTAGCCTGTTTTTCCACATCATCAATATCCGTGTACCCTCGATAATACTTTAATTGAGCCTCTTCATCATAAACGGTCAGTTTTTCGGCCATCTCTTTATACCGTTTATACTCCAGTAGTTTCTGAACCAGTTCGTATCTTGGGTCGTCTTCATCCAACTCATCATCATCGGATTTATCTGTCGGCAGCATCATTTTTGCTTTGATCGACATCAGGAGACTTGCCATGTAGATAAATTCACTTGCAACATCTAAATCCAGCTCTTCCATCAAACGAATGTAGGATAGGTACTCTTCTGTGATATGCGAGATGGGGATGTCATAGATATTGAGTTCATCCCTTTTGATAAAAAAAAGGAGTAGATCAAGGGGCCCTTCGAAATTTTTTAGCTGAACTCTATACATAGTGATATCGGATTAGAAAAAGATCGTAATAATCACGATTAAAATGAAATCTTAAGAACACGATATAATTCAGCCCCGACTGCTTTCGGGATAACTTTAATCAAGTAATTGATTTGCATCTTTCAATCCAAACCTATTAATTGTATATACAAACAAAAACTGATTAAGGATACTCAATATGCACTCAACAGCCAACAAATTTAGTCGTGATATTTCAGCATTTTTTGATGCAATTTTCAAGGAAGATAAACTTGCCACTTCGTATATAGAGTTGATTCTAATAGTCGAAGAGTATGAGTCCGTTTCTCAGAAATTAATTGCCACAAAGATGAATCTGGCGCCATCAACAATCACCCGGTTTATCAATAAACTTGAAAAAATGGGCTATCTGTCAAAAAAGATGGATGGACGATTAGCCAGAATTTCCTTAACAAAAAAAGGCTCTGATAAAGTGCCACTGTTTCAGAAAAAATATGAAGATGCAGAAATAAAATTGAAAAATTTGTTAGGCGTCAAATATGTTGAAACGACAACACAGCTTTTGGCTCATGGATCAAGCTTAATGGAACAGGCCTGAATAAATATCTTTATTCAGGCCCGTCAATACTACCGGTTTAATTGGTGGTAGAAGCACTAATTATATTTCCAAAAAAGAGAGCATTTGCAAAAAGTTTATTGTTTCCATACCAGAAAGCTCTGAAATTCGGGTTATCAACAAAACTGATGATTCGTCCACCGCCCATGCTGCTAACAATAACTGAGGGTGTATTTGCAACAGATTCCAGGTTATAATCAGAAATATAACCGCTTGCCAACGGATCATCCGTTACAGAAACAGGAGCAGAAAAACGATTTTCAGGCATTTCAAGGAAAAGGGTACTGTTTTTAAATAGGTGGATACTGCTTCGTTTATAACCATACGCAAGTGGGTGTGTCAGGTCCAGATGGCCATTAAAAATTGAACCCCCTATTACATGAGCTCCTCTGGCCGCTCCGGCATCTACATAGGGTGTTTCGGGATCGATAGGCGCTGACTCCCGTTCTATGGTTTCAATAGTGATAAATTCATTATCTCTTGCCCAGTTAATGGCACTTCTTTGAAGAATAAGATTACCGCCATTTCGGATCCAATTTTTTAAATTATCGACCGCACCACTTGAAAGGTCGTTATAATTGCCATTCACCATGATGATATTGTTGTAACGGTTCAGATCCACTCCACCAAACCGGTCTTTTTCCAGAAGGGTCAGTGGGATTCGATATCTTTGATCGAGTAGATGCCAGATTTCACCGACCTCCAGATTGCTAACTCCCGACCCGGCCAGTATCGCAACACTTGGTTTTTGAAGATTGTCGATATTTGGACTGCCTAAATCGATACCGGAGAGACTCAACCCACGGTTTATTGCATATACATCAATACCATCTTCCTCTGCAATTTGCTGCAGAACATTGTAGATCTCCTCATCGTCAACATCCTGAATTCCCAATGCTATTAAAATAGAACCGTATCCAAACTCTTTCGGGCCGATTGATGTATTTGTTGTAAAAGGAAGAGTGACTACTTTTGTGCGTATTCCCAGATTTTGAAGTCTGTATAGTGCTCTTGGTGTGTAATACTCATTCCATTCAAATATATAGGCGTAATGGCTTTGACCACCCATCACTTCACCCATCGGTTTTACCGGAATATTTATTTCTGAACCAAGCAGGTCATCATTGAATTGTCTTCTGTTTAATTCGGTATAGGGCAGATTGAATGCAAATGGTAATGTCCAGGTCGAGACATCATAAAAGAGACTGTCTGTGAACTCTGTACGGGCCTCAAACATCGCCTCGATAAACTTATACTCCGTTTGATCTGTCGGGATGACAAAAGCACGCCCTGCCTTAAATTCCTTTCCATCAAGCTGAAGATCTTGAGCCAATTCATATATCTGTACATTATGGTGGCTCATCAGGTCAGCAAAGTGATAATTCTTACCACGATCAAAAGCATCGCCTATAACAAATGCATGTGTATTCAGTTGAGAGGCCTCATTCTGAACATCATTGTAAAAAGTTCGCCGATATTCGTGGAGTTGAGTCCGCAAATTCAGTGCAGCATCAACCGTTGACAGGGATGTTGTAAATTGATTTTTTATGGTAAATGGAAATTCCAAAACACCGTGATCACTCTCTTGAGCATGACCCCTTGAACTGGCTTGTTCAAAAAGGATCCCAATGGTACCGAATACATCCGGATAAGAAGATCCTTTACCGTAATAAAAATCGTCAAAACTCTCTTTTGTGTAGTAAAGTGACTGTATGTCGTCTAAATAATCTGCGTGGAACCCAGCAATTGCACCGGTCAGTTCCTGATTTATCTGAGGTGTGAGCGGATGTGTTCTGGATGGGATACCGGGTTGAAAAAAGAAAGTGGAGTTGGTACCCATTTCGTGGTGATCAGTCAGGATATTAGGTCGCCATTCATGAAATTTTTGGATTCTGCCTCGGCTTTCAGGATGAACAACGGGCATCCAGTCGCGGTTCAGGTCAAACCAATAGTGATTAGTACGGCCATTTGGCCAAACTTCACTGAATTCTCGTGACGCCGGATCAGTAACAGACGTCATGCTTTTATGCATATTAACCCAGGTGGCAAAACGGTTCAATCCATCCGGATTGTATGACGGATCAATCAGAATGATGGAGTTATCTAAAATTTCATCGATCTCTTCTCCCAATGCAGCCGCAAAATGATAAACGGTTAACAGGGAAGCATTAGAACCGCTGGGTTCATTACCATGCACGCTATAACCAAGGGTTACAACGACCGGCATCGATTCCAGGTCGAGTTCGGAAGAACGGTCAGGATCGGTAAGAGTGAGATGTCTCTCTTTAATCTGATCGATATTGTTGTGGTTTTCCGGGGATGTAAAAGTAAGCAGCAGAAGAGGCCTGTTTTCATAAGTTCGGGCGTACTCAGTTATAGTAACCCGATCGGATGCATCTGCAATGGCGTACATATAGTTGACAAGTTTATCGTGTGTAACATGCCATTCGCCGACTTCATGTCCCAGTATTTCAAATGGTGTTGGGATCGATTCATCATAGGTGATATGATCCGGCAGATAATCGTGCAATTGGACCGTTGATTGCGAAAAGAGTGAGAAAGGTGCCAGCAGTATGATTGAACAGAGTGTTGTAAGAATTTTCATGGGTTGTTCCAATGTGTTCATGGATCAAATAATTTAAAATTGATAGAGAATTGATTGTTTATGGCATTAATTTAATAGTGCACAAATCTAACAAATTGTCTCCATACATAAAGAATCAATTTACAATTTTTACCTAAGTGCATAAAAAGGGCATTACTATTCTGATCTGAAAATATCAGATCGGATATCGACTCTAATGTATTTGCTGTTGTCAGGAACAGGTTTCCAATTCTTTTCTCAATTCTTTGAGCCCCGGATTACCCGGCGATCCCAGGTGGGTGTATTGATTTTTTACCTCTGTCCAGTTAAGTGTCGTGTTGTTTTCAGGCGTCTCCTTTATGATCTGATACGCTTCTCTGAAAGAGACCCCCTTCTCTTTCACCAGCTTATTGGCCTCTTCAGCAGCAAATAGTTCGGATGAACAGGCATTTTTGAGATTTTCGGTGTTTGGTTTCAGGTTTTGAATCAATAACCGCCCAGCCGACAAAATATCCAAAGTATTTTCAAATGCATTGAGAACAGGTTTTTTGGTTAGTTGCAAATCTCTGTGATATCCGCTGCCGAGATTAGAAATGAGATGCTGTAAAGTAGAAGCATTTCCAGTCAACTCTGCGTGTCTGCCCCGTATCAATTCAGCCAGGTCCGGATTTTTTTTCTGAGGCATAATCGAAGAGCCGGTTGTGATATCCCGGTTCATTTCAAAAAATGGAAATCCATCACCGGTATAAAGGATCACATCTGATGCCAATCGATTTAATACAGATGTAACACCGGACAGATACTGAACCAGTTGTAGTTCAATCCAGCCTCTTGACAATTGAGCTGTCGTTGAACAGATTATCGGCGATTCAAAACCCAATCGATCAGATTCAGTTGATCTGTCAATTGGAAATGAGGTGCCAAAACCGGCAGCCGTTCCCAATGGTGATCGATTAATGAGTGATTGAACCCCTGAAGAGGCCTTTATTTGAAGGATCATCATTTCTGCAAAAGCACCTCCCCAAAGCCCCACACTGCTTAACATCGCTTTTCGGGTATGAGTAAATCCGGGCATGGGTACATTTTGATTCGTCTCTGAGAAGGAGAGCATCAGAGCGGCAGACTTTTTCAAAGAGTTCAGAACCTCAACTAGTTTCTCTTTTTCAAACAGCCTGAGAGCGGTCAGTACCTGATCATTTCTGGATCGTGCCGTGTGTATCTTTTTACCAAGATCACCCAATTTAGAAGTCAGCTCATTCTCGATTGCCGTATGCATATCTTCATCTTCTTGTCGAATCTGAAAATTTCCCAATTTCCAGGTTTCATGAATCTCATCAAGACCGTTTTTTAACGATTGAAATTCATCATCCGATAGTACATTTGCATCCTTTAGAGCTTCTGCATGAACCACCGATGCCATCAGGTCATAAGGCACCAACACCTGATCCAATATGTGGTCATTTCCCACCGTAAAAGCTTCCATCTGCTTTTGAGCATCGGTCTGTTTGCCTGTTTTATTCTGTTGCCAAAGTTTGGACATAAGGTTTTGTTGAG
>JBBDJK010000032.1:0-1321 GCA_040879905.1 Balneolaceae bacterium
TGTTATTGTTTGAAAGTCGAGTTTTTATGTAAAAGGCATTGGGATCAAAGATCTCGCTAACGCGTGCAAAAGATGAGCAGATCTCAGAATGTCGAATGTCGATCTGAGAAGTAGGAGTGGAGTACTTGCTATTATTTCTTAAGCTCAGAAAAATAATTTTGCAGAAAATATTCTTCAGTTTAGAAAAGTGATCTTTTTAAATATTTCCGAAAAGATGTTTTTGGTTTTATTGGGTGGGGAATTGATAAATTTCCGGCATGATAAACATATCTCTAAAGGCAAACCAATAACCTGAATATGATTTCGCAGGTATAAGGCGCTGTCCCTGTCGGGGGCCTTCTACGCCTTCTCCGAATACATTCCATAGTGTGCCTTCCTGGTCTTTCATAACAACAGGCAGTCTGTCCTGAACGGCTTCAAAAAATAGTTGGACTCCATCCCGCATTACGGCTTTGTAGGCGATGGCGAAGTCCAGTTTACTGCTTCCAATAACTATAAATTCTTCATCATTCAGTTGATCGTGTATAAGCTCAATATCACTATCGAATTTTCTGATTTCATAAACCCGAACCAATGAATTTTCATCGAGCTCTTCATCAATAAACACACCGTGTACCCTTGCTTTTGCATTTAGCCTGCGATCCCCCCTGTTTTTTGTGGGAAATAGAATGATTCCATCGATTTCGGAATAACTTTTACCATAAGCGTATGAATCGTAGTCTCTGCTGTGGCCGGTATTATCAGTTAGTACTTTAGAGTCCGGATACATCATTTTCCAGGTTTCCCACGTGGTATCTAAAACATTCAGAGGTTCAATACCGGCACCTAAATGCTCACCATTAATGGATCGAAGCCTCATTTGTGACCACAAACTTTCAGTTTTGCGATCATAGGCTACTAAATTATTCCGAAAGATTAAGCCGGATGTCCCAAAATCAGGACCCTGTTTTGGATCCCAGGCTATTCCTGTTGCAGTAAGAGGACAATATGTAATCGTAACATGGCTGTCATCATTCACAATTTCATGCCAATCTAAAATCTGATGGGGATAAGCAAGGATTTCACCACCTTTAATGATTCCCAGAACACGCCGTTCATCGGGTATAAAATCTATCTCATCAACCGGTTTGAATTCAGGGCTTTCAATGGGAGGGATGCCATCTTTTCCCGGTCCGCCAGTGATTACTTCATGTTCGGGTACCAACCATTCCGACTCAGTATTGAATCTAGAATTTTCATCGTTATTAACAGTTACGGAATTTGTATCACAGCTATACAGGAAAATCATGCAGTACATCAAACCGATAACCCAAAAAATTCC
>JBBDJK010000033.1:0-1293 GCA_040879905.1 Balneolaceae bacterium
CCGGGCATGGGTGTTCGGAAGGTCGATAGCGCAAAACAGGCCTTTCCCGCGCGGATTAGAGATGTATTCCTCAGAATTAGCAAGATCAACCAATTGCTGTTGAAGATATTGTCCTACGTGCTCCGCATTTTCAATCAACTTGTCCTCTTCGATCACCTCTAAAATTCGTTGAAAACGGACCATATCAACTAGATTGCCACCCCAAGTTGAGTTTATTCTGGAAGAGACATGAAAACAGTTTGTCTCAATTTCATCCACTCTTTTACTTGCTAAAATACCACAAACCTGAGCTTTTTTGCCAAACGCGATGATGTCAGGTTTGACATAGTGTTCATGTGCCCAAAACTTACCGGTCAGGCCTACGCCGGTCTGGACTTCATCATAAATAAAAAGGGCATCAAATTCATCGGCCAGATCTCGCAGTGCCCGGTGAAATTCAATCCGAAAGTGATTGTCTCCGCCTTCACCCTGAATCGGTTCTAAAATGATACAAGCGATATCGTCTTTAAAGGTCTCAAAATATTGACGTGCCTGGGATAGTGCCTGTTCCTCTTCAATGGCCACCTTTTGAGTATTCACCTCATTTAAAGGAAACTGAATGGCCGGGCTCTGAATTCGCGGCCAGTCAAATTTTGGAAAATATTTAATTTTATTGGGCTCTGTATTTGTCAGAGACAAGGTATATCCACTACGGCCATGAAACGCTTTATCCAGGTGTAAGACCTTGTGCCCTTTTTCTGTCCGATACCCTTTTTTAAAATTCATCTGAACTTTCCAGTCGAATGCTACTTTCAGTGCATTTTCAACAGCCAATGCTCCCCCGGCCACAAAAAATGCATGAGGCAAGTACTCCGGTATCCCAACTCTTGAAAAGGTATCCACAAACTCTGCCAGTTCCTCTGTATATGCATCCGAATTTGAGGGTTTATTGATGGCAACCTGACCCAATTTTGCTACAAAATCCGGATCTCCCGCCAGGCGATCGTGATTCATTCCAAGCGGATTGGACGCAAAAAACGTAAAGAAATCCAGGTAGTCGACATTGTGTGCAGAATCGTGTAGATAAAGCCCTTTACTTTTTTTCAGATCCAGAACCATATCCATCCCATCGGTAAGCAGATGTTTTTGGAGGGTTGATCGTACGTTTTTTGGAGAAATAGAATTAGACATCTAAATTTTTGTTTTGCTTTTTTGCTGTGGATACACACTACTGAAGGATAAGAAACTAACCGGTCAAATGGCAATTGTGTAAACGCTAAATAGAGCTGATATTTCAGATAAGTTGTTTATTTA
>JBBDJK010000034.1:0-42765 GCA_040879905.1 Balneolaceae bacterium
CTCACGATTTTAAATGTATTCATATTTTCGATCATCAGTTATAAATTTAAATGTAGGAGCCTTTGAAAAACCTGTTCTTTTGTCCAATCTCTGCGTTATCAGAGAATTAAAATCCTCACATATGGCCAATATGCTGCGGTTTTAATTCTCCTCTGGCCTTGATCTTGGACAAAACTCCAGGTTTTTCAAAGGCTCCATGTAATCAAAAAGAACATTTCAGTTTACCTGGTTTAAGATTACGATGCACTAAAAAAATATTTTTGGCCGGAACGAATATTCAATTCTGTACATTCTGTTACGATTTCGGGTTATCATTCAGGTAATCTTATAAATTTTTTTTGTTGAATCAGGAAAAAAGATACATTCTATTATAGCAATCGGCTTGCAAAGAGCTCAGCACACCTGAGAGGATTAATGAGCCACTAATTCAAGACACTGAATGAATGGGCACGACTCCTAAACCACGACCTAAACTCTCTTTCTGGCAAATATGGAACATGAGTTTCGGTTTTTTGGGAATTCAGTTTGGCTTTGCATTGCAAAATGCAAATGTGAGCAGAATTTTTGAAACACTGGGTGCCAATGTGGATTCCATACCCATATTGTGGTTGGCTGCACCGGTTACAGGGCTTGTCATACAACCGATTGTCGGTTATTTCAGTGATCGGACGTGGACACGATTAGGACGTAGACGGCCTTATTTTCTATGGGGTGCAATTTTAGCTTCGTTAGCCTTAATTGTAATGCCAAATTCAACCATGCTTTGGGTTGCGGCAGGGATGTTGTGGATATTAGATGCATCCATTAATATATCAATGGAACCATTTCGTGCTTTTGTCGGAGACATGTTACCGTCCGAACAGCGTACAAAAGGATTTGCAATGCAGAGCTTTTTCATTGGTACAGGTGCAGTTGTCGCATCTGCATTACCCTGGATGATGAACAATCTATTTGGAATAGCCAATACCGCACCGGACGGAGTGATCCCACCATCCGTTAAATGGTCATTTTATATAGGTGGAGCCGCATTTTTTTTGGCAGTCTTGTGGACAGTAACTCGCTCTAAAGAGTATTCTACTGAAGAGTTGGAAGCGTTTGAATCGTTTGAGAAAAGTAAATATCCTGATTCAAAAGAACTAAAAAGAGAAATTCCTATACACGCCGGAGAAGGGTCTAAAAAAGTTTTATATGGATCTGTTTTTTTAATATTTGGGATTATAGCCAGTGCACTGGTTTATTTACTTAATTATGATCTTGAACTCTATATCGTAACTATAGGTCTTACGGCATTGGGTTTGATTTCACTGACAGCCGGTATTTTACAACAATCCGGCAGGACCGAACAGGGACTTGTTGTCGTTGCTCATGATTTTTTAACGATGCCCAAAACCATGATACAATTAGCCGTTGTACAATTTTTTTCATGGTTCGCACTTTTTGCAATGTGGATCTATTCAACGGCGGCTGTAACGTCTCATATTTATGGTACCAGTGATCCTACATCGTTGCTTTACAATGAAGGTGCCGATTGGGTAGGTATATTATTTGCTGTTTATAACGGATTTGCAGCAATCATTGCATTTGGGCTTGCACCTATGGCAAAACTGACCAGCCGTAAATTTTTGCATGCATTTGCACTTCTGATTGGGGGACTGAGCTTAATCAGCCTCTATTTCTTGAACTCTCCTTTGTTACTCATTTTACCCATGATAGGAATCGGACTGGCATGGGCCAGTATTTTGGCCATGCCTTATGCGATTTTAGCCGGTTCTCTGCCCACAAAGAAAATGGGACTATATATGGGTATATTTAACTTCTTCATCGTAATTCCTCAAATCATCGCGGCAAGTATGCTCGGTTTTATCACACGTACCTGGTTCGGTGGTGAAACCATTTTTGCTCTCGTATTGGGTGGTTTCACAATGATTTTAGCTGCTATTTCAATGGATTTTGTAGATGATATTGATGAAGTGAATGAACCGATATTGCCCTAAAAATTTTTGTTTATATGAGAATAGACCCCAAGTATTTTAATCTGTTTATCGGGATATGTGCTGTATTTACCGTTATTATTATCATTTTTAGCACCATCCTCTACTCTCATAATCAAACTGTTGATTTTCAGAACAACGTTAAGGAAGTTTCCTTTGATTTGATATCCTTTCAATCTTATTCAGAACCGGATTCGATACGGCTGTCTTCACTTAATGATCGACCAATAATCATCCATTTTTGGTCAACCTGGTCTGATAAATCACACGAGATTCATAAATTTTTGCAAGAATATAAACATCAACATCCTGATTTATCTGTTATTGCAGCGGCTGTTAGAGATGCAGATGACCTCATATTACAATACATACGTGAACACTCATATGACTTCCATTTTGTAAATGGAACCGAATTTTATCAATCTATGCAAATACCCGGGATGCCATCACAAATTTTAATCACATCGAATGGCAGCTATTATGATTCAAATATTGGGAATGATATAACAGAATTAAGAGTCAAATTGGACGCTCTATTAGATGAAGAATGATAAAAAAGATATTGAGTATCTGGATGGAACATTTATAACTCCATCAGATGATCGGGCTGTTATGTTATCTTCGGGACTATTTTATGGCGCCGGATGTTTTGAAACGATACGTGTTGAAAAGTGTTTAATATTGCAGTATCACGATCATATGAGCCGGTTGTATAGAGGTTTACACTATTTGGGGATTAATAAGGTGCATTTCCCTGAACTGGATGAAATCAAGCAAACCATATTGCAGTTGATTGAGATTAATCATCTGAACCATGCTGTTTGCCGGGCCCGGGTACAATGCTTTTTAACCGAAAAGAGTGGATATCATATTGATGTAAATAACCGGCTGTTGCTTCATATCTCAGTTGAAGAAGTGTTTGATGATGATAAACCGGTTCGATTGATCACAACAGAGACAAGAGTAGTACCTACCGTATGCAGGCCATCAGATCTGAAACTCAGCAATATGCTTCATTACAGAAATGCAAGGAGGGAAGCTTTGTCAAAACAAGTTGATGACGGGCTCATGCTGACGATTGACAATTATGTAGCAGAAACTTCAATCGCCAATATTTTCTGGAAAAAGGATGGGGTTATATATACTCCATCCATTGATTGTGATATTTTACCCGGTACAATGAGAAATCTTGTCATTAAACTTTTAACACACATTAAACAGATTAAAGTGAATGAAGGAAAATTCAGGAAAGAAGAGATTATTCATTCAGAATTAGTTTGGGTCACAAACAGTATTCTTGAGTGCAAGGTTGTTTCAGAACTGGATGGAAAAGAACTGAACTATGACCATAAGTTCTTTTTATCCCTGATGAATAAACTGATGGCATTTAAAAAAAATAAAATGGAGTAGAATTGTACAAATTTGATCACATTCAGGATGTTTACAAATATCTGGATTCCGTTCCGATGTTTGGTAAGAATGGGCAATCGGCAGCAAATTTTGATCTTGACAGAATGAAATATCTCTGTTCCGTTATGGGGCATCCTGAAAACACATTTAAATCCATACATGTAGCAGGAACAAATGGGAAAGGGACAGTTTGCAGAATGCTTGCATCCATTTATCAGGAAGCAGGATTTAAAACCGGCCTGTATACATCTCCACATCTGGAACATGTTACAGAGCGGTTTAGGGTAAATAGTGAAGTTATTCATCCAAATGATTTGCTCATTTTTTTTCAACAGTATGGTAACGAAATAATTAAGGCATCAGCCACTTATTTCGAAATTACGACCGCTATTTCATTTTGGTATTTTTCAATTCAAAAAGTTGACATTGCTATTATTGAGACCGGTTTAGGTGGGCGTTTGGATGCAACAAATGTACTTCAACCGATGGCTTCCGTTATCACGTCAATCAGTTTGGACCATGCTGACATTTTGGGCAATCAAATTGTACAAATCGCAACTGAAAAAGGTGGCATTATCAAGTATAAAACACCTGTTTTTACAGGCATTTTACCGTTTGAAGCGAAAAATAGGATTCGCGATATTGCTCTTAGTCAGGAATCCGACCTTATCGAAGTCTCAGGAAATGAGTTCGAATATCATTCCGGAGAAATACGGGTTACTTCAAATGAAAAAAAATTCCGGATAAAAGGAGAACATTTTAAATCAATAGATGCTCAGAACGCTCAATTGGTTTTGGATATAGTGGAATACTTCAATAAACAATTTAGTGTAAGTGCATCTCAATTATTTCAAGGGTTAAAATCGATGCATTTTCGATATCCCCAACGAGCTATTTTTGAAAAGTTAATACCGGATCAAAGATGGTTTTTTGATGGTGCTCACAATACGGAGTCAGTCACTATTTTGGCGCAACATTTGAAGAATATAGGGCCGGTTGACGAATGGATTTTAATACTTAGTTACATGTCTGATAAAATGAATGATGAAATTGCAACGATATGGAACGAATTTCCAAATATATATCTATATGAAATGCAATCGGTTAGAGCCGCTAAAATGGACGAAATGAAAAAATATTTTCCATCTGCAATGGATCTGAAAATGGATCAATTAAATTTACTGAACGATTTCGAATCAAGATTAGTAATTTTTAGTGGAAGTTTTTACTTTTATGGTACAGTACGCAGATGGTTGGGTACCATGATTGCAGCTAAAGATAATCTTTCCGCACAAAAGACTGACCCACAAGCGTAAACCTACGAAGGGTTGTCCGCTACTCTACATGAATCAAACTTAAGAACCAAAATTTCATTATGTCGGATAATCAAACCGATAACGATTTAAATATCGATCTGGAAGCATTACACCAAAAAACAGTTCAAGACCTTAAGGTTATTGCAAAGGCTATTGGTGTGAAGGGTGTATCAACACTTAAAAAACAGGCGATTGTTGAACGTATCAAAGACAAGGCTAATCCTTCTACTATTCAAAATGAGACTAAAATTGTCCCTGATAAGGAAGCAATTTATGGTCAAAAGAATCACATACAATCGTATGACAGTAAACCGTCAAGAGATCAGAAATCTTCCGGAAGTGGAGGACGAAGAAACTTAAGGCATCATCCTAAAAAACCGAATAAAAAACATGTTAGTAATGTTTTACCCGAATCTGAGGCTAACACCCTGGATGAAAGACTGGAAGAGATTGTTCCTAAATTGGGTAAATTTTTGCTCAATGAAGGCACACTTGAAATTTTACCGGATGGATACGGATTTTTGAGATCTGTTAATTACAACTATAAGGCAAGCCCGGATGATATCTATGTTTCCCCTTCTCAGATCAAACGATTTAGGTTAAAACAGGGTGATTGTGTGATAGGAATCATCAGGCCTCCGAAAGTTGGTGAGCGCTATTTTGCACTGTTACGGGTTGAAGGTGTGAATGGAAAAATTCCAAGGGATATGGATAATCGCGAAGATTTTGAAGATTTACTGCCGATTTATCCGGAAATGCGCTTTAAACTTGAGAATAATTTTGCTGAATACTCTACGCGCATAATGGATCTCTTTACACCTATTGGTAAGGGACAGAGGGGATTAATTGTTGCACAACCGAAAACAGGTAAAACGACTATCCTAAGAAACATAGCCAATGCTGTCAGTAAAAATCATCCTGACACAAAAATTATAATTCTTTTAGTGGATGAACGGCCGGAAGAGGTTACAGAGATGGAACGCTCCGTAAAAAATGCAGAGGTCGTGGCTTCTACATTTGATGAAAAGCCCGAAAACCATGTGGGTCTTTCAGAAATCGTTTTTGAAAAAGCCAAAAGATTGGTGGAGAGCGGACATGATGTACTACTATTGATGGATTCCATTACCCGCCTTGCCAGAGCCTATAACGTAGCGGCGGGGACTTCCGGCCGGACAATGACAGGTGGAGTTGATTCTGAAGCTTTAAAAGCTCCCAGACAACTGTTTAGTTCAGCCCGAAATATTGAAAATGGGGGTAGTCTGTCGATCATTGCAACGGCACTTGTAGAGACGGGATCAAGGATGGATGATGTTATCTTTGAAGAATTTAAAGGTACGGGTAACATGGAGTTGGTGTTAGACAGAAGACTTGCTGAAAGAAGAATCTTTCCGGCAATTGATGTTTTTAAGAGTGGAACAAGAAGAGAAGAGCTCATTGTTTCGGATGAGGAGAGAGAAAAAGTTGTCCTATTGAGAAGATATCTGAATAAACACAATGCGTATGAAGCAATGGAATTCCTTATGGATAAAATGAAAGGAACGAAAACGAATGAAGAGTTCTTGATCTCGATGAATAAGTAGATCAGATACAAAAAGATGAGTAAACATTTTGACGCAATCATTATCGGGTCCGGCCACAATGGCTTGATAACAGGTTGCTATCTGGCCAAAGCCGGATATAGAGTGGGTGTTCTGGAACGGAGAGATACGATAGGTGGAGCCGTCTGCACTGAAACGATGTTTCAAAGTGATCAAAATCCAAATGGATTCAGAATGGATGTGGGCTCCTCTGTGCATATCATGATTCATCAAACCGGAATTATTGAAGAGTTGGAATTAACCAATTTCGGTCTTGAATACATTGAGATGGATCCTTTCATGAGTTATCCGCTACCTGATAAAAAAGGTGTCATTCACTTTCACAAAGATCTTGAAAAAACAATTGAGTCAATTGCAGCCGTTGCACCGGAAGATGTACAGAACTACAGAGATTTTATCAAATTTTGGTCACGAATTAATAAAGGGGTTCTCAAGTCTTTTATGGTTCCTCCATCCGGTAAAAATATTTTTATGGAGATGGCAAAGGGGCAATTTCGTGATGGCTCCATGTTTAAAAAGGGTGAGCAACTGGATGGATTACAAAAAATATTAGGTAGTTATGGAAGTGTTGTCAATAAAGCGTTTAAAAACCCCTATATAAAAACTGCTTTAACATGGTTTGCTGCACAATCAGGCCCACTTCCCGATCAATCAGCAACAGGTGATTTTGTGGGATGGCAATCGATGTTACATCAAAGCGGTGCAAAACACCCAAAAGGCGGGAGCGGAATGCTCACACAAGCGATGAAAAATTTGATAGAATCGCATGGTGGAATCGTATTTCCGGATCATCCGGTATCTAAAATTGAGATATCAGATGGCATAGCAAAAGGTGTACATACAGTACAAGGAGAGTATTACAGTGCCGATTTGATCGTATCAAATGCACATGTTCAAACTACCATGTTGCAATTGGTGGGGAAAGAACACCTTTCTGATTCACTTTTCAAAAAAGTGGAAGATATCCAGGTTGGTAACGGTTTTGGAATGGTCATACGATGTGCAGTTGATGAACTGCCTCAATATGAGGCTTGTCCGGGTGATCCGATCGTTCATAATGGAATGCAACTCCTTGCACCCTCTCTGGATTACATGAACCGTGCAATTGGAGACTATATAAAGGGCTGTCCTCCTGCTGAACCGGCCGTTTTGGCAATGACATTCTCAAAAATTGATCCGGATGTGGCCAAAGATGGAAAACATACACTATTTGCCTGGGCTCAATGGCATCCTTATCAACTCTCAAACGGAGAACATTGGGATGATATTAGAGAACGGGAAGCTGAAAAAATCTATCGGGTAGTAGAGAGATATGCTCCGAATATGAAAGGAAAGCGGATTGATTGGTATATACAGTCACCTCTCGATATAGAGCGAAAACATGGACTTTTAAAAGGCAATGTAATGCATGTAGAGATGAATTTTGATCAAATGTTCATGTTTAGACCCACACCTGAATTAAGTAACTATGAAACCCCGATAAAAAATCTCTATTTGTCCAGCGCCTCGTGCCACCCTGGCGGGGGTGTATTTGGTGCGGCAGGCTACAATGCGGCTAATATCATACTAAACAAGCGAAATAGAAGCTTTTTTGGAGGTAAACGGTGAAAAAACATTTTCCGGCTTCAGTTGCCCAAATAGAGTTAAATGAATCGATTCAAAATCTCAAGGAAATTAAAAAAAGGACTTCCATTCCAAAAATATTGGCTGTAGTGAAATGTAATGCCTATAGTCATGGTGTAATTCGTCTTTCCAAGGGAGTGGAAGAATATGTAGATTGGTTTGCAGTAGCTAATGTGGATGAAGCGATTCAACTTCGTTTATCCGGTATTTTAAAACCTGTTTTGGTGTTTGGGGTCCCAACCTATGAAACGGCAGCTGCTTATCAGACCCATAATCTGACAGCCACAATTAGCCATCAAACACATTTTTCCATTTTAATGGATGGAACGTCATACCATCTAAACTTCGATACGGGAATGGGGCGTCTTGGGTTTTATCCGGAAGAGTCAGGCGAGGTCAGAGATCTGGCGGTGGCTAATCAGCGATTAATTTGTAGTGGTATCTATTCACATTATTCATCAGCTGATGATCCCGGTTCACAAAAGGTTATGGATCAAAACCGAATTTTCAAAAAGGTTTTAAATGAATTTCAAGAGATTCCGCTCATTCATATGAGTAATACCGGTGCAGCCGTAAATTATGATCATTTAGATCATTTTGGAATGATCAGAACCGGTTTGGGTATGTTAGGATACAATTCCGGCTCAACGGTTTATGATTGGCTGCATCCGGTTTTGACCTGGAAAACGAAAATTGCCCAGATACGGCTCATCAGAAAGGGGATGTCAGTGAGCTATTCCTCAACCTGGACAGCACCTGTAGATGGATATTTAGCCACATTACCGGTTGGTTATGGTGATGGTATCCCGCGCTCCCTTAGCAACCGGCTAATGGTATCTGTTGAAGGGACTAAGGTAGCGCAGGTAGGAAATATAACCATGGATATGTGCATGCTGTTTTTAGGTGATCTTAAACTTCCAACCGGTACAGATGTTACTTTAATGGGAGGGGATGCATGGACTGCAACCGATTGGGCAAGACATGGGAATACAAATACGCACGAAATACTGA
The DNA here is from genome assembly GCA_040879905.1 of Balneolaceae bacterium. Classification (GTDB taxonomy): domain Bacteria; phylum Bacteroidota; class Rhodothermia; order Balneolales; family Balneolaceae; genus Rhodohalobacter. The sequence continues at coordinate 8,950 of JBBDJK010000034.1, forward strand.
CTAATTTAACAGATAGAATCTCAAGAGAATATATCGACTGATTAACCCTGAAGGTTCAAGTCTAATATATCACTCAGTCATTATTAGAATGAGATAATTATTAATAATATCTCAAACCCAATCTCGTTTCTTAATCCGGCAGAATTCTGGAGATTCTGATCTCATAATAGAGTGTATTTTCACTGTATTGAGCGTTAAGTGATCCGGATAGTGCATCCTTAAAGCCCATTTCAGGTGATACGACAAGTGTTCTGCTTTCACCCTGCTTCATTCCCAATATTCCGGCTTTCAAACCCGGTGAATAGGTGCGGGATACACTATAAATGAAATCATTTTGAATGGTGCCTGCAAATCTCATTACGATCAGTGATGGATTATCATTTTCGTTGGCAAATGAACTGAAAATAATATCACCTTCATCCGTCCGAAGAGTAATGTAAGCTGAAACGTCATCTCTTGCCGTTACAAAAAACTCACCAAATCCTTCTTCATGGATATACGCTTCGACCCCGGGTACAACCTGGACAGGAGTCAGACCGGTAAGTGGTATCGGGTCCGGTACTGAATCATGATTAGGTGGCGGAATCGAAAAAGGATCTTCTGTATCACATGACAATAAAAGCAAGAGGGGTAATACTAATAATATGAACTTATGAAAAACTGATTTATGCATCTAATACTCTATTGTATAATATTGTAAGTCTGATTGAAATTCTATTCATTGTCCAAAGGTAACGGTATTTAATGAATGTATAAACAATTGACGATATCAATTTGACTCTGATTAACATTTAAACCCTTACTCACCTTCAAACGCAGCTTCAAGGTCTTTCTTGCGTTGTTTTACAGCAATTTTGCTCAAAAAGATTGAAAATTGATAAAGCAGGATCAGTGGCAGTGCAATCATAATCTGTGAAACCGGGTCAGGCGGCGTCAAAAATGCAGCTACTACCATGGCTCCGACAATAGCATGTCTGCGGTATAATTTCATCCCTTCAGGTGTGACTAATCCAACTTTAGCAAGAAACCAACTCACAACAGGAATCTGAAATATGACACCGCAGGCAAGAGTCCATAATGCAACGGATACAAAATACTCATTAATATCAAATTCATTACTGATCACATCTGATATAACAAATTGTGTAAAAAACTGAACTGCAAATGGGACAAGAATTAAATAACCGAATGAAACTCCCAATAAAAAGAAAAAGTTGATAAACATTGCATTCAAGAAGGTTTTTATCTTTTCACCTGTTTGTAGTGCAGGTTCAATGAAGGCCCACATTTGATATACAAAATAGGGTGATCCGATAATTCCCCCAATAATGATCAACGTACCCCAATAGGTAAAGAATTGACCTGGCAATCGTCTCGAAATCAGAGAGAGTTCAACCGCATCGATTGGCATGATCCGATACATAAAAAAATCTGCTCTTGCCGGTCCTAAGATGAATTCCTGAATAAAAAAATCAGAAAAGATAAAGGCTATTATAACACCTGCGAGTACACCGATCAGACCTTTCAGGATGCGCCATCTAAGTTCCTCAAGATGGTCTAAAAAAGACATCCCATTGGTTGGGTCAACTTTTGGTGCTTTTGCCTTGGGAAGAATTTTTCCCATGATACTTCTTTTTGGACGGTCTGTTGATTCACTCATGTTATTTATTCACCGATATAAGGCCGGGAACCTGAAAAATATTTGTTATATCTAAATGGAATATCTAAATCGATGATTTAATTTAATTCTTTTTGAGACAGTATGCAGATTATCAATATACGATTATACAGAAGTAAAATCGTATAATGGAAATGTTTTACACATTTCCTGAACAGAATTTTTTACTCGGCTTAAATGACTTTCATCTTCAGGTTTTTGGAGAACCTGATCAATGAGCTTAACAACTTCAGTAAATTCATTTTCTGTGAATCCGCGTGTTGTGAGCGCAGGTGAGCCTATTCGAATACCGGATGTCACAAATGGACTTTCAGAATCGAAAGGAACCATATTTTTATTAACCGTAATACCGGCTTTGTCTAAAGCCTCTTCTGCAATTTTACCGGTCAATCCTTTGTTTCTGAGATCAACAAGTATCAGATGATTATCTGTACCGCCACTGACAAGATTATATCCTCTGTTGATAAACTCTTCTGCCATTTTACTTGCATTCTTTTTTACCTGTTCCTGATATGTTTTAAACTCCGGCTGCAACGCTTCGCCGAAGGAAACGGCTTTCGCGGCTATCACATGCATTAACGGGCCCCCTTGAAATCCGGGGAAGATGGCGCTGTCGAGAACTTCACTGATATTTTTAACACGTCCCGATTTGGGTGCAACAACACCCAATCTGTTTTCATGATCTTTACCGACAAGTATCATACCACCTCTTGGGCCCCTTAATGTTTTGTGAGTAGTTGTAGTAACAACGTCAGTGAAGGGGAGAGGATCATTTAGTAACCCTGTAGCAATCAGGCCTGCTGTGTGTGCCATATCCATCCATAAAAAAGCACCCACTTCATTTGCGATCTCTCTAAATCCTTCATAGTCAAAATCACGCGGATATGCACTTGCACCAATGGAGATCATTCGTGGCTGCACCTCTTTGGCTTTTTCACGTACTTTATTCAAGTCAATTTTTCCTGTCTCTTTTTCGACCCCATAAAACTGTGCATTATGCATGATCCCGGAAAAATTTACGGGGGATCCATGAGTTAGATGGCCACCATGTGCAAGATCCAAACCCAAAAGTGTATCACCCGGTTTCATGTAAGCAAGATAAACAGCCGCATTTGCCGATGCACCGGAATGAGGTTGAACATTTACCCAATCAGCATTAAAAAGTTTTTTCGCACGATCCCTTGCCAGATTTTCAACCTTATCCACATGCTCACATCCTCCATAGTATCTTTTTCCGGGGTAGCCTTCCGCATATTTATTGGTTAAAACTGAACCCATGGCTTGAATGGTTGCTTTAGAAGCAAAATTTTCTGAGGCAATCAATTCAAAATTCAGATTCTGTCGTTCTTTTTCTAATTCCAGATATCCATAGAGTTCAGGATCCTGTTGATCAAGTGATTTCATAAAATGTGATTATTTATCCGTTAATGACTGAATTTTTTTGACACGTCTTTCATGGCGTCCGCCTTCAAATTCTGCAGAGAGCCAGGCACTGAATATTTCTTCTAATTGTTTTTTATTTAATTCTCTTCCGGGTATACAGATGATATTCGCATTATTGTGTTGACGCGAAAGGGTTGCTACCTCCTTTGAATAAACAAGGGCTGCACGAACATTAGGATATTTATTGGCTGTCATGCACATACCCTGCCCGCTTCCACAAATCAAAATTCCCGTTTCATACTCTCCGTTATCCACTTTTTTTGCTACCTGAACAGCAAAATCGGGATAATCCACGGAATCGGGTGAATGAGTACCAAAATCGACAGTCATTACATTTAACTTTTCGAGAATCTCTTTAATGATTTCTTTGGCTTCAAATCCTGCATGGTCACTTGCAATTGGAATAATCATAAGCTGCTATGTCTGTTAATTAGTGGGTTTGATCAAATATCTCGAAAATATCACTTACGAAAAAACGAATTCAGGCATTTATTTACTCAAAAATATAAACCGTTGGCAGATTCATTAATTTAAAGAAACACTAAGCACTTTGTTGCATTCGTTTTTTTTGATTGACTAAAAAACGAAGAGAAAGTTCATTAAACTCATCGGGTTTGTCGACGTTCACTACATGTCCGCTCCCCTGTACGACCTCCAGATAGGAGTGATTAAAATCTTTGATCATCTCTCGTACAGGTGGCAAAAACATATGATCTTCCTCACCCATAATGTATAAAGTGGGTGTATCCATCTCTTTTTCCTTAAAATACTTTAGAACCGGATTTACGTCATAAGTAAGCCTAAACCACTTTAAAAACTCCTTTCGGGCAAGATTTTTTGCATCATTAACAAACAGGGAGCGTGACTCTTCATGATTTTTTTTCGGCATTATGACCCATGCAAATAGTCGATATAACCAAATAAAAGGGACAATTTTTTTAAACGTATGGCCTAACCATACAAGAACACGAGACCTGACGTTCATTCTGGTTATTGCACCACACATAACTGCAGATTTAACTATACCCGGTTTCATCTCTGCTATTGTTCTTATGATAATGGATCCGAGAGAAACCCCGACAAAATGTGCGTGTTCAATATGATTATTTTTTAATGCTTCAAGTACATCTTTGCTTACCGTTTTGAATGAGTATTTCTCTTTATAATACTTTTTCATGATACTCATATCTTTCGATTTGCCATGACCACGCAGGTCAACAAGCAATACATTGAACTCTTCTGAATAGGCTTTGATCTGTCTGAACCAAATGGACGATGATCCTCCGGCACCATGAATAAACACGACCCAATCATGATCAGGCGATCTAAGATACGTTTTCGTATATAGCATCAGTGAATTTGGTATTAATTAAGTATGGAATCAGATATAAAAGCCGTTCATAAACTAAGCATCAATAATAAGGATAAGATTCCCAAAATCTGAATTTCAATTATCAAAATGAGTATTAAATTCTTTCATTATATTGAATAAAGTTATCAATAGAGTCTAATTGAAGAACACAATTTAACGTACTTAGTTCATCAGAATTTATGAGAAGTATAATTTCGCTTTCAAAAGTTGTTCTTTTTCCGATGCTCACATTCGCATTCTATACTCTTTATTTTTTCGGGTATATATTTATCGTTCTATTCCAAAGACGATATGAAAGATGGCGAAATTTCTGCATGAAACTTTGGGGTAAGAGTACGATGAGATTGTTTTCAATGGAGATATCGGTAGTGGGATCCCCTCCTAAACCTCCATTTTTTATTGTCAGTAATCATCTTAGTTATATCGATATACCGATCTACTCGGCTGTTTTAGATACCACATTTGTTTCCAAAATAGAGATTAAACATTGGCCATTAATTGGATTTATGGCCAGAACACTTGGGATTATTTTTATTGATCGCAGAAAAAAAAATGATGTGCATCGTGTTAATAAAAAAATATCAACGGATCTGAATCAACATCAGGGAGTCATTCTTTTTCCGGAAGGGACAACTTCTCCGGGAGTAGAGGTTATGAAGTTCAGGCCATCACTGCTACAACATGCAGCATTATCTGAAATGAGTGTTTCGTATGCAGCACTTAGATTTGAAACTTTTGAGCCCGACCAACCCGCATATAAATCAGTATGTTGGTGGGGAGACGTAAGTATGTTAAGACATCTCTATTTAATGGGTAAGAACCGTAAGATTCACGTGCAGATTCGTTTTGGGAATGAAAAAGTATTTAGTAATGACAGAAAGGAGTTAGCAGATATCTTACATCAAAGGGTATCAGAGTTATTTGTACCGGTTACAGAAAATATGGACGAAGTTTTTGAACCGTTGAATTTATGAATTTCTTTTATCAGCAAAGAACTTTTTTAAAAGGAGCTCTGAATCCAACTCCAAAATACCATGAATCACTTCTGGCCGGTGATTAAGTAATTTATTAGATGCTATATTAAATATTGAACCACAGGCGCCATTTTTTTCATCTAACGCTCCAAATACGATCCGATCTATTTTGGACCACACAATTGCCCCAGCACACATTGGACACGGTTCAAGTGTCACATAGAGCGTACAACCCTTTAGATATTTATTATTAAGAGTTGCACATGCTGATGATATAGCGAGCATTTCCGCGTGAGCCGTCGGATCTTTTAACATCTCTGTTTGATTATGTCCTTTTCCGATCATTCTTCCATCTTTAACCACAATTGCACCTATAGGAACTTCACCTTTATCGTAAGCCATTTCGGCCAGTTTTAAAGCATGTATCATAAAGTTTTGGTGTAAATTGACAGCATCTTGTTTTTTTCCATTAAACATTAGGGACGAAAATTCTTAAATTGATATTATTGCGTTAATCTAATACAAAGGTCAGTTTCATCTGTTCCAAACTTGATTATATTAGATTTTAGATCAAAATAGTAGATATAAATTTGAAACCGAATGAGAATAGAATAGATTTATTGCTTACCGGAACAAATTTGTCTTTATTATATTATAAGTATTAATCATCATTAACTTAAATCCTTACTTATCAGAATTATGCAAAAGTCTATCATTATACATCTGATATTTTGTGTGACCATCATGGCGGGTGTTGCAGCCTGTGGTTCTTCTTTAATTATCCAAGAAGTTGACTATTCACAGCCGGTTGAGAGTGTTTTAGCTCCGGATAGTGAAAACAGTGTACAAGATCAGCGTTATGCCGTGAAATTCTCAATATCAGGAGTTTTAGAGGATGAAGGAATTTCAGCTGTTAATCAAATAAGACTTATTAGAAATTCTACAGGGTTTTATTTTTTAACTGCAAACGGATTTCAAAATGTTTATAAATTTCAATCGGGGGAAGGTACTCTGGAATTGATTGAAAAGATAAGAGTTTCTGAAAATGGACTCGGACAACCGGCATTTAATCAGCGCGGAACACATATTGAACTTGTTGACGGATCAACAGGCGAAACTTATAATTTGGATTAATTAGCAATTTCTGAAAACATGAAAAGGAACATTATGTATAAACCAAATATAAAAATTGTACCATTATTTACGATTTTGTTACTGTTTATTACGTCCAATTTGTCAGCTCAACAGTCAGATTATGAGATTGTTCAGGAATTCAGGGCAACATATTCGGAATTGTCTGACAGGATTGAAATTGCCAACAGCAGTGAAGATTTCGATCAGATCAATCTTGAAGTCAACGCATTTGAAACTCAATATTCTGATCACGCAGATTTGATAAATGGAGCACTCTATCCGGATACTTTCAGTGGCTTAATGAATCTACTTAAAAGCAGTTATAATACATCATTATCCAATATATCTGTGATTGAACAGCTCAATAATAGAGTTGAAATTTTAGTTGAAGAGATGAGCGTTTTTCGTAATCGAATTTCAACGTTAAACCAGGAAATTATCTCATTAGAGGGACAGATTGATCGTTCTGAAACAAATGAGAGGCAACAAGCTGCCTTGATAAGACAGTATAGATTGAATCTTGACCAAAGGGATGCATTTGTATCTGAATTCCTTGAAGATCTTTTGGCACGATATCAGAATTTGGATTCAGAGGCACAAAGCGAATTAAGTGACGCATCTGATCGTTTGCAAGACAATCCGGTTGGTATTTTGAAAACAATCATTGCAGAATATATACAGTTGTCCGACAGATCAACAACTCTTGAATTGCCGGACTATGTAGCAATGAGAGCGCAACATGGATATTTTTCAAATGTCTGGGATCGTATTGGTATGAGATTAACAGAAACATTTAATCCTGATAATGCCGATCTTGAAAGACAAGAGGTAGAGGATCTGCTGGCTGCATGGATTGCTTCGGTTGATAACAAATTGTGGACATCACTTTTAAATGAATTTAATCAAAATGGCATTGAACTACGGCCATTTACAACAGCTTCTGAGTTTAATCAGGCGATCAACACGTATATTGATACAGCTTATGAAGCCAGTTTAGAGAGTAATCGTGAATCTGATTATCAGAAATATCAGGAATTCAGTGAATTTTGGAATAATACAGTGAAAGCATCATGGGGTGAACTGATTACAACTGGTAATATTTTGACATACTCAGAAATTGCGGCTATTGATGTTAAATTAAATAGTTGGGGTGAAGCATCTTCAACAACGTCGAATCTGATGTTCATTTTACTAATAGTCAGTATTGCTGTTATCGTGGGACTGGTTGTACTACTTGTAACAAAAAAGAGTTAATCTGACTTAATTACGTTACAAATACATTTTCAATAAAAAGGCTGTTTTTGAAAAAAAACGGCCTTTTTTTGTTTCTAAATGTAGATTCTATGGCAGAGATACAGAACGGCGAATTATCCATTCTGCCGATAATAAAATCAGTATAATAAAAAACCATATTGTACTTCTGTGGATATGATAAAAGTCTTCTGTAATCTGATCGAATGAATCTGTGTTGACATTATTAATTAGAAAATTAGTTATTTCTTCTGAAAATGATGAATCAGGTAAAATCACCCCCCCCGTTAACTCTGCAATTTGTCTCATCAGTTGATCATTCCTTTTCGTATTCAGGAACTCTATAATAGATTCATTAATAAGGACTCTGGTTTCAGCCCTGCCAATTATTCGATCTCCTTTTAATGCCGTTGCCTGAACCCGGTAAATTCCCTGTGGATAGCTGCCAAGTTGTGATGTATAGATCTCATTTTGTTGATGATTCATTCGAACTTGTTGCAGAGGTTCAGCTGAACCCCTTTCATAAATCTCCAGTTCAATTGCGGCTTCCGGTTCGGGCTCACCTCTTTCATTCAAGAGTTCTGCCCTTACTTCAATATTTTCATTATCGGTATATTCCGTTTTATGTGGACTTATTATCAGATTTCTGGTGTCCGGAAGGGTGGATGTCCAGGATATCAAATTGGTGAACAGATTTTTATAAAATTCTCTGATTTCCAACTGATTATTTTGTTCATATTTATACCAACCGAATGCAGTAACTGAAGTCATCCTTATATTTGAAGCATCTTCTGTGATGATAACAGGCAGGTTGGTCTCTTCTCTTTCAAAAAGGGCTGTAATGATAGGTTGAGATAGTTGTGAAAGCTGATAACTACCATTCATTGTTTGAAGAACCGGAAAACGCAGGTTAAACAGATGATCGAATTCTAAAATTGGATGAGAGAGGGTGTTTTCAAATGGATCGATCTGAATGTCCATTGGACTGGATATTTCATCCATAAAAAAGCCGGTCAGATCAAGTAAATCCGGATGTGAAACGCGTTCAAACGTATTGGGTGTTAATAGAAATAAAAGTGGTGTTTGATGATTTTGTAACCAATTTCTAATTCCTGATTGTTCAGGTGGTAAACCATGAAGCACAATAAGGTCAAGATCCTGATCAATGGCAAATGGGTCATCACCCAAAACGATTCCATTTTCCAAATAAATGGATGTAATCAGCTCATTTTGCTGATCTGTAGCAATGACTCTTCTTACAGATCCTACATCAGGGTGGATCTCAAATGCTAATGATAAAATGCGCGTTTTATCATCCAACACTTCAATAGTAAATTGTGTACGATTGTTCTGAGTGGAAAATTCTTCAGGTTTCGGAGGTAAAAACAGTTCATATTCATAAAATCCGGGTTCATTAAACTCTTCAGCAAACTCTATTTGATGGCTACTTGAAACGGCCCCGAATTGTATGGCTGTTGTTTCAATTAAATCCCCGTCTTTCATGAATTGTAAATTGGCAATCTCATTCTCAAACCCTTCTTGGCTGATCTCGACTACAATTGTCTGTCTCGTATTTGAATAAACAGAAGACGTATAGGTTACATTTGAGATAGCAATATCCCTGACACTTGTTGTATCACCCACAGGTACTGTAATTACAGGGATCGTTAGATTTTGTGCTGCAAATACAGGATTTCTACCCTGTGTGATGATACCATCCGAAAATATAATGGCAGCGGAATATTGATTTTCACGCTCTCTCAGATGTTCCAGAATCATAGCCAGATTCGTCCTTGTATCGGATAGAGAAATTTCACTGTTTTCCTGAATGGATTCGCCAAATAAATATTGAGTGTATTCATACAGATTATCCATAGAATCTGAAAAACGATCCACGATACTTTGGTAATCTTCTGAACCCGAATAATCACCTCTGGCAACCGACATACTCCGGCTGTTGTCATAATATACTGCTATAGAGGGTTTTACATCAATTGTTTCGCGAAGTAAGAGATAAGGATTGAATAGCAGTAAAATCAACAGAAAAAGGGATGAACCTCTTAAAGTTATCAACAGTATTCTTTTTTGGTGAGGTATAGACATTAAATGTTGATAACTCCACCAGGATATAAAGAGACACACTATAAGTATCAGCAGTAAGATGATGATCGGAAAAACCGGGCTGATACCGTTTAAAAATAGAGTGACCATTACTATCGGGTCTTAAAGCTTATTAAGCAACTTGTGAATGATATCTACAGTTGTTAACCCTTCTGCTTCTGCTGTATAATTTGTTACAATTCGGTGTCTTAGAACCGGAATGGCCAATGCCTCAATGTCTTCCATTTCTACATTAAAACGTCCCTGAGAAAGTGCTCTTGTTTTCGCTCCCAAAACCAAATACTGTGATGCACGGGGTCCTGCTCCCCAACTTAAAAACTTATTGACAAAATCGGGTGAATGCTGTGTATTTGGCCTTGTTTGATTAATTAACGTCACAGTTTTATGTAAAACATGATCGGGTAAAGGTACATCCCTGACCATCTGCTGAAGTTCAATGATCTGTTCTTTTTCAAGAATGGATTCTATTTGAACATTACGCGGAGAAGTTGTCTGGTTAACGATTGTTTTCTCCTCTTCAAGGGAAGGATAATCCAGCCAGATATTAAACATAAAGCGATCCAATTGTGCTTCCGGCAGGGGATAGGTCCCCTCTTGTTCAATGGGATTCTGAGTTGCAAGCACAAAAAATGGACGATCCAAAGTAAATGTTCGTCCGGATGCGGTTACATTGTATTCCTGCATCCCTTCTAATAGAGCCGCCTGGGTTTTTGGTGGTGTTCGATTAATTTCATCAGCTAAAACGATATTGGCAAATATCGGCCCCTTGATAAACCTGAAATTTTTCCTGCCTGACTCTTTATTATCTTCAATTACTTCTGTACCGGTAATATCACCCGGCATTAAATCCGGTGTGAATTGAATACGGCTAAAGGACAGATTTAAAGTTTGAGCCAGTGTCTGAATCAACAATGTTTTAGCTAAACCGGGAACACCAACCAAAACACAGTGCCCCCTCGAAAAAAGTGATATAAGCAGTTGATCAACAACATCATATTGTCCAACAACTGTTTTAGCAATCTCCTTTTTAATATTTTGAATGGCATTGCTGAAAAATGCAGCGGCTTTTTCCGGATCCTGAGGAATCGTTTCTTTCATAGAATAAAACTACAGTGACACCGGTTCTTCATCATCTATCGAATCAAACTCATCCGGTATCGGTATTTTAAATTCCACGTAGACTTCCTCACGTAGTTCATCGATCCATCTACTCATCACTCTGGCCTGTTTTTGTTGCAATGCGAAGTCTCGAATCTGATCATAATCATCCTTCAGGTTAGCTATGTGTTCCGGTATATGTCTGTCGAGCCTTACAATCCTGAAAGAACGGTTTACGGCGGGGTTACTTGGGTTATAGGCTCTTGGTTCTGAAATTTGTCCTTCTTCATCAAGAAGTAGAGCAATTCGATACAAAGCCGGCTCGAGTTGATCGATTTGAAGCAATCTTCTGCCGGTTTGTGGATTTAAAATCCTTCCACCAAAGACACTACTCTCTTCATCCTCAGAGTATTCTCTGGCCATCTCTGAGAAAACTTTATCATGAACTAAAACACTGTCTCGAATAGCATTTAATTTATCGATAGCTCCCTGTTCATCTACCATCTCTTCATCGATTTTTATCAAGATGTGATTGGTCTCAATATTATCACCTGAACGGCTATTAAGCCGAATGATATGAAAACCAAATTGAGTTTCTACCACTTCAGATATACCACCGGGTTGCAGTGCAGCAGCGGCGGCTGAATAATTGGAGACAAGATCGTCCAGAGGCATCATTGGCAGCAGTCCACCTCTTGGTGCAGATATATCTTCACTGTATAGCCTTGCCATCTCTTCAAAATTTTTCTCATGTATTGTTACAGAGTCACGTAGTGCCTGTGCTTTTTCTAAAGCTTCATCCCTTGCATCTTCAAGCGGAGTTGGTATAATGACGATTTGAGATAGTGATAACTGTTCCGGGATAGGGGGTCTTGAATCTTCCGGAATCTCATTGAAAAACTCTTCCACTTCCGGCCTGGTAATTGAGATTGTACTTATTTTATTCTGCTGAACCTGCTGTGTTAACATTTGTTCTCTAAACTGCTCTCGAAATTCAGCTCTGATTTGAATCAAACTCTGACCAAAAGCATCCTCAAGTGCACGTTCACTTCCTGCCTGACGAATCAGCTGGTTGATTCGCTGATCCATATTACGATCGACTAATTCATCACTCACAACGACCGAATCAATTTGTGCTTTTTCCAAAAGAACATAGTTATCAACCATACTCTGAAGGGCACTGTACCAAAGTTCCTCTGAGAATGAAATCTCCCGATCATCCATTTGAGATTGTCTCATAAAATTTAAAATTTCATCATCAACATCAGATTTCAGGATAATTCGGTCATTTACAATCGCTACAATTCGATCTGTCAACTGTTTTTGATTCTGAGCAGATAGCGCAGATGATAAGATCAACAAGAATAGGGTTGCGTGGATTACACTTATGAAATATTTCATCAAAATAGAGTACAAAATTTTTATTGTGTCAGTATACGTTCGATGTCACTAACGGTTCGTAATTCAATTTCATTATTCGAATCAGCCTGAAGATAAAGATTTCGAAGGTAAGCATTTGTAATTCTTCTTGATTTTTCCAATTTCAACCATTCTGTTATTTGTGGAATTAACCAGTCCAGTTCCGGGTACTCTTCTTCAGTTCTCTCGTCCATAAGTTGTACAAGATGATAATAGTTGCCAAAGTAATGGATCGTTGAACGTTCAGATAGTCCAAGAGTTCTAAGGTTTTGATTTAACGGAGGAATATCTGAAGCAGCGAGTGAAATTGGCCAAAATTGAGTTGATTGCCTTAATTGCAATTCCGGATTTATACTGTATTGATTTACAATGGTTTCCCATTCAATACCATTCATCAAATCCCTGTTTGCATTTTCAGCTTCTGTTCGGGTTTGAGTGGTTAAATGCCTGTACTGAATAAATTTTTCATCAAATGTTAACTGCTCTCTATGTGTTTGATAATAATTCAAAGCTTCATCTCTTAATACTTCAATTTGATCTCGATTTGATTCTAAAATTTGTTCTTTTAATAGTGTTTCAAGTAACTGATTTTGGTATCTAACCATTCTATTCTGATATTCACTCGTATTTTGAATCCCAAGACGTCTTGCATGTTGAACTGCCACTTCGGTCTGAATCCACTGATTCGCATAGGAGTGTATGGCATTAGTTGAGTCTTGATTAAGAACAAAATCGGGAATATTCTCAATAGCTTCACTTAATGTTAAATTATGTCCAGAAACAGATGCAATGATCGTATTATTTGCTGAATCGGTATCCAGAGAACAACTTATCGTACTAATTGATAGAAGAATGATAAAAGTAACGGGATAACTTTTTGTATTCATATCGTGACCAAACTTGTTTTATCTTTATAAACGAATCAACAAAATATTGCAGTATTGTTTTTAATATAACGATACAATTTAAGTGATAGAATGTGGATCAATCAATGATAAATCAATCATTAAAAAAGCATACCTGCAATCGTTGCTGTCATCAGATTTGCCAGGGTTCCTGCTAAAACGGCTAACAATCCAAAACTTGCCAGTTCTGACTTTCGGTTGGGAGCGAGCCCACCTATACCACCAATTTGAATGGCTATAGAAGAAAAGTTTGCAAACCCACACAGTGCGAATGTAGCCATAGTGATTGTTTTTGGAGAGATCATTTCTTGTTCAACCATATCTGCAAGCTGCAAATAGGCAACAAATTCATTCAAGACCACTTTAGTACCCAATAAAGATCCCATATTTACGGCATCTACCCATGGAACACCAACAATAAAAGCAAGAGGTGCGACAACCCATCCCAATATGGATTCAATCGTTAGTGTAAAATCAGGAAATGCAGCATTCAGGCCGGTTAATTCTCCTATTTCAAATAAAAAATAGTTACCCATTGCAAGCAACGCGATAAAAGCAAGGAGCATCGCACCAACGTTTGCAGCTAATTTAAGACCAACACCTGCTCCGGTGGCAGCGGCATCAATACCATTAGCGTCAGTTTGTTCAACGCTAATTTTCACATCTCCTTTGGTTACAGGTTCATCACTTTCCGGGTATATAATCTTTGCAATCACCAATGCAGCCGGAGCAGCCATGATACTGGCCCCAAGAAGCTGTTCAGCAAACATCAGCCTTCCTACATCCAAAGAAACTCCTTGAGCTATAGAATATGAATTTCCCAACATTTGTACATAAGCAGCCATTACACCTCCGGCAATGGTAGCCATACCCCCGGTCATCACTGTGAGAAGTTCGGATTTGGTCATCTTATCGATGTAGGGTTTAATGACAAGGGGCGATTCTGTCTGCCCAACAAATATGTTAGCGACTACAGAAAGTGATTCCGCACCGGAAGTACCCATCAGTTTTTGCATACCCCTGGCCATATAATCCACTACTTTTTGCAATATTCCGTAGTGATAAAATATTGCAGTCAATGAAGCAAAGAAAACGATTGTAGGAAGTACCTGAAAGGCGAAGAAATGACCCATACTCCCCTCCATACCCGGACTCCTGGCAAGATCACCGAATATGAATTCAGCTCCGGCAGTCGTAAAATCGAGAACGATCACAAAAAATGACGATACCCAGCTGAAGAAAGCTTTTGGCCAGCCGAGCGGCCCCCAAAATTGAGACATATCTGATCCTTTGAGTATTAAAATCGCTAAGATAAACTGAATACCCAAGCCGGCCCCTACGAGTTTCCAGTCAACCGCTTTTCGATTTTTACTGAATGCAAGAGCAATTAATATAATTGCAAACATTCCTATCATTCCTCTTACAATATCCATCTACTGTTCTTTCAGGTTTTCTGTTTTGTTTGAACTCTGATTCAGTGGTGGGAGTGGCTTACCTCTTTTTTCATCAACCGGCGGACGGAAACAGTGTCGGGCACGGGGTTCATATGCCTCTTTTTCACCCAAAAGTACTTGATCATCGTTCTGTACCACTCTTTGAGAGTAATTAGCAAGCAACCCACTTTCAGAACAGACTGCATGTAATTTGGTTACATATTCAGCAATAGCGAGTAGTTGTGGCATAGGCTCAAAAGGTTTTCCTAAATAATCCATATCCAAACCGGCAATTATGACACGTTTACCTTCATTTGCCAACATATTGACCACATCGACGATTCGATCATCAAAAAATTGAGCCTCATCAATGCAAACAACTTTTGCAGAGGAGGTTAGTAGAATTATTTGATCCGCAGTATCTACTGTGATACCCGGAAGGGCACTCTCATCATGGGAAACAATCTCGGTATCACTATATCGATTATCAATTGCCGGTTTTACAATGACCACCTGTTGACCGGCGAGATAAGATCTCTTTGCCCTTCTTATGAGTTCCTCTGTTTTTCCACTGAACATTCCACCACAAACGACTTCAATCCAACCGGCATTGTTAGGCAAAAATGAGGGTTCATTAATCATGTATAGTTACTACAGGTTGAATGGTTTTCTTACAGTTTGGAATATATCTCGTGTGTGGGAAAACAAAAAGGTTTTTTTAAGAATAATGGTTATGTCATTCAACTTAAAACTATTCTTGTTGAAATAGATTGCCTGTAGCTCAAATTCATGGGTATATTCATGGGCCGGTTTATTGAATGAGAAAACAATTTTCAGACGTCATGATAAAGTCACCATCAGAAGAAGGTTTTATAATGCCTGCAGAGTGGAATAAACACGCTGCCACACTATTACATTGGCCATCGAATAGTAATACTTGGCCTGCTGAGAGATTAGATAGGGTAGAAAAGGTATATCTGGAGATCATAAGGCATCTTCACAAATATGAAGATATTATTCTCCTTATCGATATAAGTATTGATCATTATTCCATACGTGATAAGCTTCTAAAGGATAACATCGATTTACGATATGTTCATCTGTATCCGGTTCCGATTAATGATGTGTGGGCTCGAGACTGCGGACCTATATTCATTTGTAAAAATGGCCTATCCGGTCTTGAGTACGCAATTACAGATTGGGAATATAATTCCTGGGGATGTAAGTACCCACCTTTTGATAGTGATAATAAAATTCCGCAATGGTTCTCTGATCATTTTAATCTAAACTCATTTAATACGGGAATGATCCTGGAAGGAGGAAGTATAGACACCAATGGAGAGGGTATCTTTTTGACTACGGAATCAGTTCTGCTCAATCAAAATAGAAATCCGAATTTATCGCGTACTGAAATAGAGACAAAATTGGATGAATATTTGGGAGCAAAACAGATCATCTGGCTAAAGGATGGTCTGATTGGGGATGATACAGATGGCCATATTGACGATCTCTCCAGATTTCTGAATAGAAATACAATCCTGACAATGATATGCGATGACCCCAAAGATGTCAATTATGAGACTTTACAAACCAATCTGGAAATACTTGAAAAGGCTGTAAATAATTTGAATGGTGAATCATTTCATATTTTAACTTTACCCTTGCCCAAGACACGTATTGAGGGGACAACCGTTGACGGCTCTGAATATGTACCTGCAAGTTATGCTAATTTTTATATTGCAAACGGTGTTGTACTGGTACCGCTTTATGACGAAGAGTATGATTCTATAGCATTAAGTCTGTTTCAACAGTTTTATCCCGATCGTGATATCATAGGTATTCATTGTTCAGACCTGGTTTGGGGGCAAGGGAGTATACACTGTGTTACACAGCAAATTTATGGAATTGGCGAATTTTGATTTTGAACAGTCAACTTGGTTAAAATCGAATTCACACCTATTCGATCACATAATCCACTAATTTCCACATTTCAATACGAACAGGATCCCGGGTTTTTTCAATATTTTCAAAGAATTCATTTACATCCGTATCAGGATGGTTCTGCCTGATTAGTTCATCGGTAAAACCAAATTCAAAATCACGCAGGTTGTTGTAATGATTTCCTGTAGCAAAATTGTATCCATACTGTGTCCCCCCCGGTATTATCAATCTGAAAAGTTCCCATCCTTCCATTGTATTATTCACCATCCTTTGTTCATGAAGAGGTTTTGCCAACTCATCTTCCATCATTTGGTATGCATAGTTCATCCCTGGAGTGACATTCATGTAATCCATACTAAAATATTTGGCAGGGTTTGTATGTTCTGCTCGAAGTACCTGATTATTGATCCTCCACAACTCAGATTTTACCGGTAGCATAAGAGTGTTAAAATTTTTCATCAATTGATCAAAATCACTTGTTGAGTACTGATCTGCGATTTGATCCGGTATGTTTTCAAAAGCACAGATATT
The DNA here is from genome assembly GCA_040879905.1 of Balneolaceae bacterium. GTDB lineage: Bacteria > Bacteroidota > Rhodothermia > Balneolales > Balneolaceae > Rhodohalobacter. The sequence continues at coordinate 26,250 of JBBDJK010000034.1, forward strand.
GCTGCATCTTGAAACAGATACATAGTTGTACACAGGATTCTGTGTGCTCGGATATATTACTTGATACAGAAACCACTCTTTCAGAGTGCCCGCATCAACCCTTGCCTGCTGAACTTCTTTAAGTACGGATTCTATGTGAGACTCAAAATGGCTGATATCGTTTCGATCGACCATCAAGTAATCGATATTCATATAATCGCCTTCAATGGCTTGAGAATGTGCAGTGATTGAGAGGGAGAAGATAAGTAGTAATAAACAGCTTCCCGAAAAGACTGGCTTTTTCATAATGGACTCCTTGAATTTGTTTACACTTTACATCAATTAACAAAAAGTTTTAGGAAGAGGAAAGAATAATTTTTGTTTTATTAGAAATTTAAAAGTGTTTTTCTCAAGATATGAATCTATTTATAATACACATGCATTCTCTGGAGGTTCTATTTAAGGGTTACATTTTTGAGAGTACCGTTTTTGATTTCGACTGTCCGGCTTGGAAATTTTCTGATAACTTCATAGTCATGAGTAACCATCAGCACGGCCATTCCTCGATTATTGATTTGTTGCAACAATTCCATAATTGAGCTACTCGCATCCGGATCCAAATTTCCGGTAGGTTCGTCTGCCAGTAATAGTCTAGGCTCATTGGCCAGTGCCCTGGCGATTACAACCCGCTGTTTCTCACCTCCGGAAAGATCGTCGGGCATTCCATTTCTCCTGTGACTCAGGCCAACCAACCCTAACACTTCAAGAACCCTGTTTTTGATAAATCGTTTACCATTACCCGTAACCTGAAGTGCAAATGCAACGTTATCAAAAACATTACGATCGGGAAGAAGTTGAAAATCCTGAAATACGATTCCTAATCGTCTTCTGAGAAATGGGACTTTATTGTCAGGTAGATTAGTGACTTCATAATCTGCAACGAAGACAGTGCCGGATGCAGGTATGACATCTCGATAGATCAGTTTTAGAAATGAACTTTTCCCTGCACCGGTTTTACCTATTATGTAGCAAAACTCATCATTCTCCAGTGTAAAATCGATCTCATTTAAAATCTTGTTGTTACCGTATGTTACGGATACATTGTTTATTTGAATGGCAAATGTACTGTTCATTGTAACACCATAGTAATTCTTAAACTGTTTTTATGTGCAGGTTTGAGTTGAAAACCGTCATAAGCTTTCACAATTTCAAAATCCGTTTTCTCAATGAGAGATTGAATTTGATTCAAAGTATAAATTTTTTGTTGGTGAATTTCATTTAAAAGAACTTCATTTTGATCCGTTTTGTCCATTGTTTTTGTTATTTCAAATCGGTTTGTATGAATACATTTTATCGGATCAAAACTGCTTTCCCTGTGATATCTAATTTTGTCATTTACTTCACGTGTATCACGGTTTAAATACTCAATGGCTTTTCGTGAATTTCTGGGAGTGGTAAAATCGTAGATAAATAGACCATTTGGATTCAAGATACTTTTTACATCATGATGTAATCTTAATAATTCAGATTGATCATGAAGATAATTTATACTGTCAAAAATCATATATACAATATCAAATGAGTGATCAAACTGTAGATCCAGAAAGTTCATTTTTTTGAAAATAATTTCTGAGTTAACCTGTTGGGCTTTATTTTGAGCAATTCGGATCATATCGGATGACCCATCGGTAGCCGTGATTCTGTAACAGTCTAACTCTTCAAGTGATAGCGCAACAGTACCTGTACCACAAGCAAGTTCCAGAAGTGATTCTGCATCCGGATGATGATTTAATATAATCTCATCGATATAGTCTGCCCATGTTTCATAATCCACATCAGACATAACAATATCATAAATATCGGCTAAGGCGGAATAAGGTTTAACGAATTTTTCAGTTTTAGTCATTTTTCAATTTTACTGCTTAAAATTGATCTGTTGTTTACCATATTGACAGCTAACCGGTATGCTTCTATAAATGAATTTTCATCTGCACAGTTTTTACCTGCTATATCAAATGCTGTTCCATGGTCAGGAGATGTTCGGATAATCGGCAAACCCGCAGTAAAATTTACTCCTTTCCCAAATGATAATGTTTTGAATGGTATTAACCCCTGATCATGATACATTGCCAATGTCATATCAAAATTCTTATACGATCCTGATGCAAAATAACCATCAGCAGGGTATGGGCCTTTAACCCTATAATTATGGTCATTAGCAGCCTGAATGGCAGGTTTAATATATAATACTTCTTCATCTCCGATCACTCCGCCATCACCTGCATGAGGATTTAAGCCTAATACAGCAATTCTGGGATCACTTAATCCAAAATCATTAACTAAACTATTATGAAGGATAATGATTTGATCTAATAATCGGTCGGCAGTAATCCATTTTGAAATATTTCGTACGGGAATGTGAATGGTTGACAGTCCAACACGGAGTACATCACTTGTCAATATCATCATTACGGACTTCGTATTGGTTTTTTCAGATAAAAATTCAGTATGACCCGGAACAGTGTATCCGGCTTTGGAGATAGCTTCTTTTGAAATAGGTGCGGTAACTAATGCATTGCAAAGATTCGATAAACAAAGATCAATACCTTTTTCAACAGAAATCATTGAAAGACGTCCGGCTTCGGCTGAAAGACGTCCGGCGACAATCATAGGTTCAACAGCACGATCGACCTCTAAAACATTAACCTGACCTGTTTTAAGTTCATCTTCCGACCTTATATATTCATAAGGATGTTTTAATTTTACTTGATTCCGAATCTGTTCAAAGACATGAGTAGATCCGATCCACACAGGAGTACTGAGAGAAAGATCTATTTTATTTAGCGATTTGAGAGAAACTTCAGGTCCAATACCGTTGTAATCTCCCATGCTAATTGCTATCATTGGTTTCATTGTGCAAAAATAAAAATCTGTAATTCGTCTTTAAAGTAAGAATTTAAGTGATTGAAAGATGTGATAAATTGGTGATTCATATTTTCAGACGGATCCAATAGATTCATTATTATATTCTCAGAAACCTTTGTTATCTTTTAGATCGATAATTATCGGAATTCTAAAATAAAAGATGTCCACAATATCAAATGATAAGTATGAGGCCGTGATTGGTCTCGAAGTACACGCACAGCTACTAACTGAAACAAAAGCATTTGCTGCAGTATCATCTGAGTACGGTGGTGCACCCAATTCACAAGTTACACCTCTCTGTTTGGGGCATCCCGGAACACTGCCTGTTTTAAATGAGAATTTGGTTCGTTATACAATTAAGATGGGTTTGGCAACCGGATGTCATATATCCGAAAAGTCGATATTTGCCAGGAAAAATTATTTCTATCCGGACCTTCCCAAGGGATATCAGATATCTCAGTATGAAACACCGATCTGTTATTCCGGATATATTGATATTGAATTAGATGAGTATGAAAAGCGAATCGGAATCACCCGTATTCATATGGAGGAAGATGCCGGCAAATCGATTCATGATCAGGATCCATACCACACCCTTATTGATTTGAACAGAGCGGGAACCCCCCTAATCGAAATTGTATCAGAGCCTGATATGCGTACTCCACAAGAAGCGTATGCCTATCTAAAAAAAATACGTCAGATTGTTCAATACCTTGAAGTTTGTGATGGAAATATGGAAGAGGGGAGCCTAAGGTGTGATGCAAATGTGTCGATTCGGCCACGGGGTCAGAAAAAACTTGGGACTCGGACTGAACTGAAAAATATGAACTCATTCCGAAATGTTGAACGAGCCATCTCTTTTGAAATTGAGAGACAGATTGAACTGGTTGAATCAGGTGGTTCAGTAGTTCAACAAACTCTATTGTGGGATCCAAATAAATTGGAAACACGTCAGATGAGATCCAAGGAAGAGGCACACGATTATCGATATTTTCCTGAACCGGATCTTCCACCCATCATTATAAACTCCGATTTACTCAAAGAAATAGAGAACGATTTACCGGAGTTGCCTGATGTCAGATTTGAAAGATTTATCAAAGAATTGGATCTCAATGGAGAAGATGCCACAATATTAACCGAAAACAGGCCTTTGGCAGATTATTTTGAAAATGCGCTTATTTCATTAAATGAACCAAAAGCAATCGCTAATGTAATACTGACTGAAGTTTTAAGAGTTCTTAATGAAAAAAGTATTGCAATAAAAGATTTTTCAATTACACCGGATAGGTTAGTGGAATTGATTAAATTAAAAATGAGTGACCAGATCAATTCAACAGCAATGCAGACTATATTTAATGAAATGTTATCTGTAAATGAATCACCTACAAATCTGGCCGAAAAATTAAACTTGATACAGGTCTCGGATAGCGGTTTTATCGAGCCCATTATTGATGATGTGATTGCTTCAAACCCGGATGAAGTGAAACGATTCAGAGAGGGAAAGAAAGCTTTAATTGGTTTTTTTATTGGACAAATAATGAAAAAATCGAAAGGTAAAGCGAATCCAAAACAGGTAAAAGAACTTGTTCTTAATAGACTGGAATCAGATTAATTGAATCAAAGGGTTTATAGACCCCACCTATTACAATTATGAATTTTAAAACATCTATTCTTTTATTGTTCTCAATGCTATTTCTATTCTCATGTTCGAGAAAAGAAACTGAGATTAACAATACTGCATTCGTAACTGGAAAGATTACCGTTGATCCTGAAATTGATGCAAGTAGCGACTACAGCGGGATACGTCTCTATTCAACTTCTCAATTGGATTCGGGTGTTGCTGATACTCTCTTTATAGCTGAAACGGATGCGTCTGGAGAATTTTCAGGGTTGGCCATATTTCCGGAAAACGATATCTATCCAATGTTAGTTTCACGAAATCAAAACATATTTGGCGTTTTGAATATGATATTTGCGAATAACGATACAATCCGTATTAACGGTCAAATTCCAGACATAAACAATACTGTTGAAATTGAATCGTATGAGAACGAAATTTACAAAACTTTTGAGAGGGTAGACCGGGGGTTTAATCGTGTAGCCAATTTTATTAATGCTGGAATGATTTCAGCTGATAGTATTGGAATTGAAATTGAAAAGTGGAGCGACATCTATTGGGAAGTATATGATACCTATCCGGGAACGTTTGCCGGCAAAGTATCTGCTGAAACATCGATCTCTATTTTACGTGGATGGAACGACTCACTGATGGTTGACCGTTCCGGAATCCTGCTTGACGATATCGGCAGGATAATGCCGTCTACCCTACAACTCATTGTAGAATATTATGCTGAGTCAGAGGGCTTGGACAGGGCCATAAATGAATTGAATAAAATTAAAGAGACGACTGATTCAAAACCCCAAATATTGGATATTGATATTCAAAAAATAGAGCTCTTGTATGACAGCTCACGAACCAGGGAAGCGAATAACCTGTTGGAAGTGTTCAAATCAAACTATTCAAAAAATCCTTCAGCAATGGATTGGGCTGAAAATATTAGTTACGATCTTGAATTTTTAACTCCGGGTTACCCCTTTCCTGAATTTAGATTTAAAACCATCGATGGCGATTCACTTGATAATCAATCTCTACTGGGAAAACCTTTTTTAATCGAAATCACGAGATTTGAAAATTTATTATATCAACAACAGTTTGACCGAACTATTTCCATACATCAGATCTACCAGAATTTTGATCTGGAAATCATTACTGTTCCTGTAAACACAAATAATATAACACTTCAGGCATTCTTTGAAGAGAGAAGCTTACTTTGGGACATTATAGATCCTACATCTTTTGATTCAGAAGAACTTTTGAATCTGCTCAATATCAGCAGTGTACCAACACGATTTTTGGTTGATAGAGAGGGGATGATTGTTCGAAGATATGTTGGAAACGAATATGACGATGTGGTAAGGGGACTACAACAAATAATCAATCAAAACGAGTAATTAAATAATATTATGAAGAGAACATTTTTAATCGCAGGTAATTGGAAAATGAATGCCGGTCCTAAAGAAGCAGGCGTTTTGGCAAGTGAGATGTCAGCATTATGGAAAGGGAAAAAATTAAATCAATCCGAATCGTTGATTTGTCCACCCTTTGTATCTATAGCTGCCGTAAAGAAAGGTTTTAATGGAAGTTCTTTTAAAACCGGAGCACAGAATGTCTCCAATCAGGATAATGGAGCTTATACAGGAGAAATCAGCACTTCGATGTTGAAAGATGCAGGTTGTGATTATGTGATTGTAGGACATTCAGAGAGAAGAGAATACTATCATGAAGACAATAATTTAGTTGCCGAAAAAGCAAAAAAAGTGATTAATGACGGTCTCAACGCAATCGTATGTGTTGGTGAGGTGCTTAGTGAGAGAAAATCCGGTGAACATGAAAACGTGGTGAAAGAGCAGCTGAATGTTGTATTAAATAGCCTGGAAGGAGATGTTTCTGATCAATTGGTGATTGCATACGAACCTGTTTGGGCGATAGGAACCGGTGAAACAGCAACCCCTGAACAGGCACAGGAAATGCATAAATTCATCCGTTCTCTTTTAACAGAACATTTTGGTAAGGAATCAGCTGAAAAAATCAGAATTCTATATGGTGGAAGCATGAAACCGGATAATGCAAATGAGTTACTATCTCAAACAGATGTTGATGGTGGACTTATCGGCGGAGCCAGTTTAAAAGCTGACAGTTTCCTTAAAATTTTATCAATTGCTGAATCAATTTAGAAAAGATGGGATTAATTAATGTATTACTGATTGGCGGGGGCGGTAGAGAACACTCAATAGCGTGGAAATTAAGTCAGTCTGATAAACTGAGTAAACTCTATATCGCACCCGGCAATCCGGGTACAGCGGCTTACGGAAAAAATGTTCAGCTCGACAGTTCGGATTTTGAGGCTGTGGCAGATTTTGTTGATAAATATAAAATAGAGTTGGTCGTGGTTGGACCGGAAGCTCCACTTGTAGATGGTATTGCAGATTTTCTTTCAGAAAGAGAGATTCCGGTTTTTGGGCCGGGAAAAAATGCAGCAAATCTGGAAGGAAGTAAAGAGTATGCAAAAGACTTTATGGTCAAATATAACATACCAACTGCCGATTATTCCGTATTTAATTCAATCGATTTTGATGATGCACTTAAATTCATACAACTTAAAGATACCTATCCTATCGTACTTAAGGCAGACGGACTTGCAGCCGGGAAAGGTGTTTTTATTTGTGAAAATGAACAAGAAGTAAAAGATCGATTATTACACATAAAACATGATGATACCCTTTCTGATGCTGCAAAAAGACTTGTTGTTGAAGAGTATATGGAAGGTGAGGAAGCATCCGTATTTGTAATTTCTGATGGTCATACCTCTCATATCATCCATAATGCTCAAGATCATAAACGGGTGGGCGAGAATGACACCGGCTTAAATACGGGTGGAATGGGCGCATATTCACCGGCTCCTATATTATCCGGTGAGTTGATCGAACAAGTTGAAAAGGAGATTATCCAACCAACGATAACCGGCATGCAGCTTGAAGAAGCAGCATATACCGGTATTCTTTATGTCGGTTTGATGATCACCAAAGATGGCCCGAAAGTTGTAGAATATAACTGCAGGTTTGGAGATCCGGAATGTCAGGTGATCCTTCCATCATTAGAGAATGATCTTCTCGATCTGATGATCAGTACAACTGAGCAACGACTTGATGAAAAGTCTATTCAGATAGATGATAAATACCGCTGTTGTGTTGTGCTAACCAGTGGAGGATATCCGGGTAGTTACGAAAAGGGTAAAGTAATTACAGGGTTAGATAAGGTAGATGATAATGTGATGGTTTTTCACGCCGGTACTCGCACTTCAAAAGGAAAAATAGTCACAAATGGTGGACGTGTTCTGAACATTGTGGGTTCGGGTAATACATTAAAAGAGGCGATCAGACATACCTATTCAAACGTTGATAAAATCCATTTTGATGGATGTTATTATAGAAATGATATTGGATCAAAAGGATTAAAGAGAATATGAGAAGGTTTTTTTAATTCAGACAATCGCTTCTGTTATGAGCATGATCTCAATCGATAATATCTTTCGTCCTGAAATACCATTTAAGGAGAAATTACAGAGTGTATTTGATTATCAATTTGAACAATCTCCTGTTTACAGTTCATTTTTAAATACTTTAGAGATAAAAAAGGGATCTATTATTGATCCGGATACCGTTCCACTGTTACCCATTAGGGCATTCAGATACTCCTCAATTGTTTGTGTGGATAAAGAACCCCAACTCACATTCAAAAGCAGTGGCACAACTAATATGAATCGTAGTACCCATTATATATTCGATCCCGAATACTACAAAAGGGCTATTGAAACTGAATTTTACAAACATTTTCCGGCAAATAGATATGCACTGTTGTGTCACATGCCCGGCTACCAAAAGAACCGTGACTCCTCTTTGATCTGGATGGCCAATCATTTAATTGATAGTGATTCCGATTCACTCAATCGTTTTTTACCTGAAAACAGGACGGAGCTAATTGACTGGTTTGAAAAGGTTTCTGGTATGAATAAAAAAGTCCTTCTATTTGGTGCTGCTTTCGGTTTACTGGATTTAATTGAACAGAATAGAATCACCTTTCCTGAACCTATAGAGATCATCGAAACGGGAGGAATGAAGACATTTCGTCGGGAAATGAGTAAAAAAGAGCTGCGAATTCAGTTGGGAAAAGGGTTTGGGCTTGAACAAAGATGTATCCATTCTGAATATGGAATGTGTGAGTTATTAAGTCAAATGTATGCAATAGGAAGTGAATGGTTCACCGTTCCGGATTGGGTCTATATAACGATCAGGAAAAGTAATAACCCAACAGAACCATGTAATCCGGGAATGGAGGGAAAAATTGGAATCATTGATTTGGCTAATCTCCATTCCTGTTCCTTTATACTGACAGAAGACAGAGGTATTAAAAATGAGAATGGGTCTTTCAAGGTGTTGGGAAGATGGAATAATCAAAATCTAAGAGGCTGTAACTTTTTGATAGATGAAGATTGAACAGATTTTATATGTACTTTTCAAATTCAGATTCAATTACTTGATTGATATCCTTAACAATTACCGGATCAAATTTACTACCGGTCAATAGTTCATACAATTCCGCATACCGTTGATAAATACTCCATCTGAATGAGTCGGGCAGATCCGGTAACACTTGTCCTTCTAGCCCTTGAAAGCCTTTATCCATTAACCACTCCCTTAAAAACTCCTTGGAAAGTTGACGTTGCGGTTCTCCATTTTCAAATCGTGATAAATATCCATCCCGGTAAAAATAACGAGAAGAATCAGAGGTATGAACTTCATCTATCAGCGTTAACTCTCCATTATAAACTCCCATTTCATATTTTGTATCAACTAATATAAGACCTTGATCAGCAGCAAGTTCCGATCCTCTTTTAAAAAGTTTAAAGGCTCTGTCACGTATCTCATCCCACATATTTTTGTCGATAATTCCCTGCTTTAAAATTTCAGCTTCAGAGATATCTTCATCATGCCCGCTGGTTGCTTTTGTAGCCGGGGTCAGAATGGGTTTTTCAAGTTTCTGGTGTTCAGATAATCCGTCGGGCAAACGTACACCACACAACTCACGGCTACCTGATCTGTATACCCTCCATGCATGGCCTGTTAAATAACCACGTATCACGATCTCAACCGGTAAAGCGTTACACTTCTTCGCAATTGTAATATTGGGATGTGGCACATCGATCAAGTGTGTTGGAATAATATCCTTCACACGACTAAACGAGAATTCAGAAAGGCGGTTTAGAATTTGCCCCTTAAATGGAATAGCTTGTCTCATAATGTGATCAAAGGCGGATATTCTATCCGTAACAACGATTCCAATCAGATCGTCGCTCAAATTGTATACGTCTCTGACTTTACCGTGATAAGGAGTCTTGAGTCCGGATGCATTTGTCTCAGTAATGCAGTGTCTCAATGCATCGATTTGATTCATAGATTAATCGGAATTCTTCGTGTTTCGGGTTGAGTTACGGGCCATTAATATCGGATCGATTGTTTGTTGAACTTTTTCAGTCGTACCGGTTTTAATAATTTCAGCGAGCCTTTTCGTAGCCAGTACGCCGACGGTGTACATTTTCTGATCAATAGTGGTCAGATCCAGATATTTGGTAAATTTGATATTATCATATCCCATTAACCCAATATCTTCCGGAATTCGTATCCCTAATTTACTTAATGCGTGATAAGCGCCGATCGCCTGAGTATCATTGGCACAAAAAATGGCGTCCGGGAAATCGCCCATTTTGTCATATTCATAGATTGCTTCAAAACCGGCTTCTTCAGTAAAACCGGCGTGTTTTTCACTCTGGCCGGTGACAAATAACTTATTGTTAACCGGCATTTTAAATTCTCTTAAAGCCTCAAGAAATCCCATTTCTCTTTCAGAAGAAGGTTTTGTTTTAATAATCGGTTTGATCATTCCGAGCCTTTGGTATCCCTGTTTGATCAGATGTTCACCGGCTAAAAAACCACCCATTCGATTATTCAATTCGAAATAGTTGTATTCCGGATGAGCACTTCCTATCAAAATGATCGGTATGTCAGATGACTGTAACAGGTGATGAACATTTTCTGTAATTTCAATACTTATGGTAATAACTGCGTCAGCAGTACCTCGATTAAAAAAGTTTATAATACCTTCTGTTGGATTTTTTGAACCTGTATTGTATATAACAATGTCCAAATCCATATCCTGTATTTCATCCTTAACGCCTTTCAAAACTTCTGTATAATATGGAGTTGTAAATGATGGGACAGCAATTGCCAACATTTGTGGTTCCCGGCTGGCTAATTTTCTGGCGCTTACCTGTGGTCGAAAATTCAGAAAAGTTATCGCTTCATTGACCTTATCTTTCGTTCTTTGAGATACATTCGGAGAATCATTCAATACCCTGGACACGGTTGATATTGCAACCCCTGCACGGTTAGCAACCTCATAAATCGTAATTTTTTTTCCTTTCGATTTCATCTAATCCTGTTTAATTCAATTAATAAGTTCTCTCAAAACTTATTTCTTATGCGTAACGATCAAATATAGTTAAAATAACATTAATGATTCATATGAACCATATACGCAAATTATTCTTTTTGTCGGATATCCCTAAAATATCATAAATTTGAGGCATATATGACTCATTTATCAGATGATTAAAAAAGTTTTAACAAATTATATAATTTGTGGAACTATTTGAGAACAATAAAACATTGATTAAAATAACTCTGCAATCAATTTGAAAATACATGACAAACATTCTCAAACTTCCCTACTCAATTTTGAGGCCTCTCTATGAGAAAACAAATTTTCATAAAGCTGTAATTACAGAAGTTACTAATTCAGATCTCAGAGTAGCATATGCTCATTGTCGTGCCATCACAAGAAATTATGCAAAAACGTTCTATATGGCTACACGTTTTCTGCCGTATCATAAACAACGAAGTATTTTTGCAATTTATGGCCTCTGCAGATACTTGGACAATCTTGTGGATGAGACTGAAGACCTGATGATGCAAAAAAAGATCAGTCATGTAGATATAGAGTCCAGATTAAAATCGTTTAAGTATAAATTAATCAGTACCTACAGAGGTATTGAACATTCCGATCCAATTCTGGTAGCTTTCTTAGATGTATTGAACAAACACAAAATATCGATCGATTTACCGCTTACATTATTGGAAGGGGTCAGTATGGACCTGAACAAAGATAGATATGAGACCTTTGATGAATTACATGAATATTCATACAAAGTAGCGTCAGTAGTCGGACTGATGATAAGTGAGGTATTTGGTTATGATAACCCCAAAGCATTGAATCATGCTGTTGATCTTGGAATAGCCATGCAATTAACCAATATATTAAGAGATGTTGGAGAGGACCTCAAGAGAGGCAGAATCTATTTACCTAAAGAGGATCTTTTAAGGTTTGATATAACCGAGGATGAATTAATCCGAAATGAATTATCGGAAAAATTTATTCATCTAATGCAGTTTCAAATCAATAGAGCTCGTGATTATTACAAAAGTGCTGATATTGGCATTCCCATGTTAGATCGGGATAGCAGATTGCCGGTTATGCTTGCCAGAGAAAATTACAGCCGAATTCTTGATAAAATTGAAGAGAATAATTATCAGGTCTTTACTAAAAGAGCCTATCTAAACTCTACCGAAAAATTTTCAATCTTACCTAAGATTGTCATTAAACTCTAATCCTCTTCATTATAAATTTTACTATAGTGCTATTCGATTCTCAAAAAAGCACTTTCGCTCTTCATTTTTTTATATATCTTATAATTAGTAAGGAGATATCACATCCAAAAATAAGATTGAGATAAAGCATGAAGAGAACTGAAAAAACCTGGAAAAGCCCATGTATGGGCAAAGAGATGAAGTTACTTATATTTGGAACTGAAGGCACTCCTGTAATCATCTATCCTTCAGCTCATGGAGGTTTAAATGAGTGGGAAGAAAAGGGGGGGATAGATTTACTTCAGGAACAAATAGATGAGGGTTATAATCAGATATATTGTGTGGATGGATTTGCGGGTGAAAGTTTTATGAACCTTGATATTGAGCCATTAGCCCGTATCAAAAGATTTTCGCAATATCAATCTTACATCATGGATGAACTTCTTCCATTTATTTCAGAAGAGAATTCAAATCCATTTATCATAAATACAGGTGTGGCGTTAGGTGCTTATTGTGCCCTTCTAATGGCCCTAAAATATCCCACAAACTTTCAAAAAGTTATTGGATTGTGTGGATATTACGATATTCGTGTACATATGGATGAGTTTATCGATGACAATGTTTATTTTAACAATCCTGTTGAATTTATGCCAAATCTCAATGATGAAAAATTGCTTAAATTAATAAGTTCTGTTGATATAAGATTACTCAATTATATGAATGATCCAACCAAAGAAGAAACTCATAAAATGAGTGATATACTTTGGTTAAAATTTATTGAACACGAACACTATGTTTGGAATGAAGAAGCAACTAACTTATGGGAACTGGCTCCTAAAATGCTAAAAGATAATCTGTTTTAAATTGAATGGGTTTAATTAAAAAAGTACTGATTGCAAATCGTGGTGAGATTGCACTCCGAATTATACGTACATGCAAAGAAAAAGGAATCCGAACTGTCGCAGTCTATTCTGAACCGGATGCAAAATCACCCCATGTCTTGGCAGCAGATGAGTCAGTATGTATCGGTCCGGCAAAGTCGTCATCCAGTTATCTGAACATGGATAGGCTGATAGAAGCCGTAAAAATAACACAATCAGACGCTATCCATCCCGGCTACGGTTTTTTGAGTGAAAATGCAGAATTCGCCAAACTGTGTGGTAAGAATGGCATTATATTTATAGGTCCGTCACCTGAATCAATAGAGATGATGGGAGATAAAACCCGGGCCAGAAAACTGATATCTGAAGCAAATGTACCCTATCCGCCCGGCAGCCAATCTGAACTGGAATCAATCCCGGAAGGAAAACAAATTGCAAACGATATAGGATATCCTGTTTTGATTAAGGCGGCCGCAGGCGGTGGTGGTAAAGGAATGAGGATTATTTACCATGAAAAGGATTTTGAAAGTGGTGTTAAAGCTGCCAAGTCGGAGGCGAAAAATGCCTTTGGAGATGACAGGGTTTTTGTTGAAAAGTACCTTGAGCAGCCCAGACATATTGAGTTTCAAATATTTGCCGATCAATATGGTAACACGATTCATCTTTTTGAAAGAGAGTGTTCAATTCAGCGCCGTCATCAGAAAGTAATAGAAGAAGCCCCATCGCCATTGATGGATGAATCCTTAAGAGCTCAGATGTCTAAAGCAGCCATATCTGTGGCAAAAAGCTGCCAATATGTGGGTGCCGGGACTGTTGAATTTTTAGTTGATAAACATAAGAATTTCTATTTCCTGGAGATGAATACGCGTCTGCAGGTGGAACATCCTGTGACTGAGTTGATAACCGGTCTCGATCTTGTGAGTTTACAAATTGATGTTGCCAATGGAAAAAAATTACCTCTATCCCAAAAAGATGTTTCCATTGATGGTCATGCGATTGAGTGCAGAATTTATGCTGAGGATCCGGAAAATAACTTTTTACCCAGCACCGGGAAATTAAGCAGACACAGGATTCCATCCGGCCCGGGTATACGTGTTGATGCCGGTATTGAGGAAGATCAGGTCGTATCCATTCATTATGATCCAATGCTTTCAAAACTGTGCTCACATAGTCATGATCGAAAAAGCTCTATCCAAAAAATGCTGAGAGCATTAGATGAGTATGAAGTATCAGGCGTTAAAACAACGATTCCATTCTGTAAATACACGCTAAATCATCAGAGTTTTAAAAAGGGTGTTTACGACACTCATTTTGTCAAAGATCATTTTAATCCCAAAGTAAACACCTCAAATAAAACTGACTTCGACGCTATTATGATTGTATCTTCTATGCTGAAAATGAAAATGAAATCTAAATCAGCCTCAATCGTGCAATCAAATCATTTAGTGCCTGATGGTTGGTGGAAACAGCGAAGAAAGTAAATAGTGAAATCTGATCCTGAATTATTTCAAAAACTTGAAAAACTGCTCACTGAACAGCGTAATCCTCTTAGCAGTACAATTGATCTTGCCGATTCTTATCAAATCGTCAAATTAATCAATGATGAGGACAAAAAAGTTGCTTTTCATGTTGAAAAAAGGCTTGATGAGATTGCAAAAGCGATAGATGCAATTGTTGGAGGTTTAAAAAAAGGGGGAAGACTGCTCTATTTTGGAGCCGGTACAAGTGGTCGATTGGGAGTGTTGGACGCTGCAGAATGTCCTCCAACATTTGGAATAGACCCTAAAATAGTTTCAGGATATATTGCCGGCGGTGAAAAAGCCATGTTTGTAGCGCAGGAGGGAGCAGAAGACAAGGAGGAGTATGGAGAAGAAGAAGTTAAACGGTTAAACTTAAAATCTGAAGATATTGTTGTTGGACTGGCTGCAAGCGGACGCACTCCATACGTTCATGGGGCCCTCAAGAAAGCTCAACACTTAGGATGTAAGACCATTTTGATCACAACAGTCTCTGCCGATCAGGTGGATATAGACGTTGATTATATGATCGATATACCTGTAGGCCCTGAAGTCATAATGGGTAGCACACGCATGAAAAGCGCCACGGCTCAAAAAATGGTTCTCAATATGTTATCAACCGGTGCCATGATCCGTTTGGGAAAAGTTTATGAAAATGTGATGATTGACCTTCAACTCACAAATAAAAAACTGGAAGAGAGAGCAAAACGAATTGTCATGATGCTGGCCGGGGTAGAATATGATGAAGCTGCACGATATCTGGATGATGCAGATAATCATGTTAAAACAGCACTTTTAATGGCTATTGGAGGCTTAAATAGGGACGAAGCAAT
Organism: Balneolaceae bacterium; assembly: GCA_040879905.1. Classification (GTDB taxonomy): domain Bacteria; phylum Bacteroidota; class Rhodothermia; order Balneolales; family Balneolaceae; genus Rhodohalobacter. The sequence continues at coordinate 41,706 of JBBDJK010000034.1, forward strand.
TGTAAAACTCCATAACAACGATGGATTTATCAGAAAAGCACTGAACAAATAAAATCTATTTATTGTTAAACCCTACATCAATTGTGTACTCTTTATAAATCTCAGTTTTTCTTAATTTGATTTTTCACTGAATCGAGTTCATGATTTGCTGCTAAAAGCATATAAATTTCCATCGATCAAACGTTGTCAGTTTAAAAAGTTGACAATTGCGTCATCCAGATAGGTTATTTTGTCAAATATACATAAAAGCAAAAGATTACCGGATCATTCATACAGGAACCTTGTTCTTTTTTGTATTGCTACTGTTATGATGTCTCTGATCATTTTTATCCGGTTTTGGCCTGATTCAGAATATGAACCGGCACTCGATTTTGCACTGGACGAACAGGAAGTCATTATTCTTGATGACATCGAGATAACCCGACAGGAAACATCACCACCTCCGCCTCCTCGTCCACAGATGGCGAATCCGGTACCTGATGATGAAATTATAGAGGTTGAAATTGAATTTGACATGGATCTAAACCTCCCCGATCTGCCTGAATTAGATCCGGGTTTTGGAACCGGTCACACAGGAACAGAAGCCAGAATCGTTAGTAATCCCCAGATACCTCCAACGGTTGTACGCATTGTTGAAGCGTCGGCTCCTGAACAGGTCCCTGAAGAATATCGAGGTAGACTTGAAATGATTGTCAATTTTCTGGTTGATGAAAACGGGGAGGTAGAGGAGGTGAGTATTATGGAAATACGCTTATATGGAGAGAATGGTAATTTTGAACAGCTTCCATTTGTACAATATGGATTAATGGATGTGGTACTGAATGCCGCTATGCAGTGGCGGTTTCGCCCCGCCAGACAGGATGGAGAGCGTGTAAAAGCTTTTACCCGGCAACGATTTAATTATTAATCTCAATCAATGTTGTTTGATGCATCTCTGTATCAAAATTGGATGAATATTCAAAGACCTGAAGGAGATATGAATCTGCTGTCAATGTACGAATGGTATCTTTTATTCATTGAATGTAGACAGACAATACTCTATCTTTGATACTTGTTTTGG